>NZ_PSRU01000012.1:0-173027 GCF_003000935.1 Escherichia sp. R1 | reverse complement strand
TTGCCTGGCGGCCTTAGCGCGGTGGTCCCACCTGACCCCATGCCGAACTCAGAAGTGAAACGCCGTAGCGCCGATGGTAGTGTGGGGTCTCCCCATGCGAGAGTAGGGAACTGCCAGGCATCAAATTAAGCGAAGAGCCCAGTCGGAAGACTGGGCTTTTTTGCGTTGGTGCGGAATAAATGCCGGATGCGACGCTGGCGCGTTTGCTCCAGCCTACTCTTGCTTATCCGTCCTGCTTTTGCATCCACTCCACCACAAAATCAGCCAGCCCCTCAACATCATTAATATCCAGTAACGCGACATCAAGATTAAGCGGCACATCACTGGCTACAGCAATAACATGCCTGTCTATCACTAATTCTTCCGGTCGATGTCCGGCTCCATCGCGAAACAGCACAATCTTTGCGATCTCTTCATGCTTAAACCCTTCGACCAGAATCAAATCCAGCTTTGAGGTATCCATTCGACTTGCGAGAAAATGTAGATCCAGCTCTTCTTCGTCTGGTGTTTCTGTCATCAAGGCCCATCGCTGTTGGCTGGCAACGATGGTTTGCGCCGCGCCAGCCTTGCGCAGCTCATAGCTATCTTTGCCCGGTTTATCAACATCCATATCATGGTGCGTATGCTTAATCAGCCCCGGACGGATCCCTCTGGCGCATAATGCCGGGATCAATTTTTTCAGCAGCGTTGTTTTTCCGGTGCCACTCCATGCAGCAAAGGCGAGTAACGGTATCATCGTTTTTCCTGCCATCGGGCAAGCTCCTCTGGCGTATTCACGTTTATAAATGCCTCTTTACGATCGCTGAAATCAACCGCATGACCGCCAGCCAGACGCATAAATGCCATAACCCGGCGTTCTCCTGCTTGCAGATATTCCAGTAATAAAGGCTCAATTGCGCGGTTTACCAGAGCAATAGTCGGGTGATCGCGTTCACCGTCGTGGACCCACACGACAGGCGCATCTTTGCGCTGATGATTAAGCCGGGAGGCTAAATCATGGGGAATGTAAGGCGTATCGCACGGGCAAAACAAAAACCACTCACCCGATTCCTGCTGCATTACTGAAAGCATTCCTGCCAGAGGGCCAGGGTAATCCGCCAGTGAATCTTCAATCACTTTCAGACCGCTTACCTGATAGATTTCCTGATGACGATTAGCATTAACCACGACGTGAGAAAGCTGCGTCATAAGCGCGTCAGCGACATGTTGCCATAATGGTTTGCCGTTTAATTCAAGCAATCCTTTATCTACGCCGCCCATTCGTCTGGCTTTACCGCCCGCCAGCACAACGCCTGTTATCGTCGTCATCAGATTCACCGATATCGCCTCTTTTATTGTGGGATTGACCCTGCTAACGTGTCTGTCTCAAGAGTAAGGAGCATTACTATGAAATGTAAACGTCTGAATGAAGTTATTGAACTCCTCCAGCCAGCCTGGCAAAAAGAGCCAGACCTTAACCTGCTGCAATTTTTGCAGAAACTGGCGAAAGAGTCAGGTTTTGACGGCGAACTGGCGGATTTGACGGATGACATTCTGATCTATCACCTGAAAATGCGTGATTCCGCGAAAGATGCGGTGATCCCGGGTTTGCAGAAAGATTATGAAGAAGATTTCAAAACGGCACTATTACGCGCACGTGGCGTAATTAAAGAGTAAAAGCTTGTAAGCGGCGCAACCAAAATCATCGTGAAATGATATCCTTCATCATTCGTAATGTTTTCCGGATGATGGGATGAACAACAGCGCTTTTACTTTCCAGACACTACACCCGGATACCATCATGGACGCTCTGTTTGAGCATGGGATTCGGGTGGATTCCGGTCTTACCCCGCTTAACAGCTATGAAAACCGTGTCTATCAATTTCAGGACGAAGATCGTCGACGTTTTGTCGTCAAATTTTATCGCCCTGAACGTTGGACAGCCGATCAAATCCTCGAAGAACATCAATTTGCGTTGCAGCTGGTTAACGATGAAGTTCCGGTCGCAGCACCTGTGGCCTTTAATGGTCAGACTTTATTGAACCATCAGGGATTTTATTTCGCTGTTTTTCCAAGCGTCGGTGGTCGCCAGTTCGAAGCTGATAATATCGATCAGATGGAAGCGGTTGGGCGTTATTTAGGGCGTATGCACCAGACGGGGCGCAAACAGCTTTTTATCCATCGCCCGACCATCGGTTTGAATGAATATCTCATTGAGCCACGCAAGCTGTTTGAGGACGCTACACTGATACCTTCCGGGTTGAAAGCGGCATTCCTGAAAGCGACAGATGAGCTGATTGCCGCCGTTACAGCACACTGGCGGGAAGATTTCACCGTTCTGCGGCTACATGGAGACTGCCACGCCGGGAATATTCTCTGGCGCGATGGTCCAATGTTTGTTGATCTGGATGATGCACGTAATGGTCCAGCCGTTCAGGATTTGTGGATGTTGCTCAATGGTGATAAAGCCGAGCAGCGGATGCAACTGGAAACTATTATTGAGGCTTATGAAGAATTTAGCGAGTTCGACACCGCTGAAATCGGACTGATTGAACCTTTACGCGCCATGCGTTTGGTTTATTATCTTGCCTGGCTAATGCGGCGTTGGGCTGATCCCGCGTTCCCGAAAAATTTCCCGTGGTTAACCGGGGAAGATTACTGGCTACGACAGACGGTGACTTTTATAGAACAGGCAAAAGTTCTACAAGAACCCCCTTTGCAATTAACACCTATGTATTAATCGGAGAGAGTAGATCATGAAAAAGATTTGGCTGGCGCTGGCTGGTTTAGTTTTAGCGTTTAGCGCATCGGCGGCGCAGTATGAAGATGGTAAACAGTACACTACCCTGGAAAAACAAGTTGCTGGCGCGCCGCAAGTGCTGGAGTTTTTCTCTTTCTTTTGCCCGCACTGCTATCAGTTTGAAGAAGTTCTGCATATTTCTGATAACGTGAAGAAAAAACTGCCGGAAGGCGTGAAGATGACTAAATACCACGTCAACTTCATGGGGGGGGACCTGGGCAAAGAGCTGACTCAGGCATGGGCTGTGGCGATGGCGCTGGGCGTGGAAGACAAAGTCACAGTTCCGCTGTTTGAAGGCGTACAAAAAACCCAGACCATTCGTTCAGCATCTGATATCCGCGATGTATTTATCAACGCAGGTATTAAAGGTGAAGAGTACGACGCGGCGTGGAACAGCTTCGTGGTGAAATCTCTGGTCGCTCAGCAGGAAAAAGCTGCAGCTGACGTGCAATTGCGTGGTGTTCCGGCGATGTTTGTTAACGGTAAATATCAGCTGAATCCGCAGGGTATGGATACCAGCAATATGGATGTTTTTGTTCAGCAGTATGCTGATACTGTGAAATATCTGTCCGAGAAAAAATAATTCAATGTAAATTACATAAAGCCCGTGAATATTCACGGGCTTTTTTTATTATTTAATAAATATAAATACATTCTGATAATGCGTCCTGCTGCTGGACATTATTTCAGCATAAGTGGATATTCAAAGTTTTGCTGTTTTATCAGGGAATATTTATATGATACGTAAGTCAGCTACAGGTGCCATTGTTGCGTTAGCCGTAATCTGGGGTGGTGGCACATGGTACACAGGTACGCAAATTCAGCCTGGTGTCGAAAAGTTTATTAAAGGTTTTAACGATGCTAAAAAGAAAGGTGAACATGCCTACGATATGATGTTAAGTTATAAAAATTTTGACAAAGGCTTTTTTAATTCCCGTTTTCAAATGCAAATGACATTTGATAACGGTGCACCCGATCTCAATATCAAGCCAGGCCAGAAAATTGTATTTGATGTGGATGTTGAGCACGGTCCGTTGCCCATCACAATGTTAATGCATGGTAATGTCATCCCAGCACTGGCAGCGGCAAAAGTGAACTTAGTGAATAATGAGCTGACACAACCGCTATTTATCGCCGCGAAAAATAAATCGCCCGTGGAAGCGACATTGCGATTCGCGTTTGGTGGCTCATTCTCCACGACATTAGATGTTGCCCCTGCAGAGTATGGAAAGTTTTCTTTTGGTGAAGGCCAGTTTACTTTTAATGGTGATGATAGTTCATTGTCTAACCTGGATATTGAAGGCAAAGTCGAAGATATTGTTCTGCAATTTTCACCAATGAACAAAGTAACGGCGAAAAGTTTTACCATTGATTCTCTGACACGATTAGAAGAAAAGAAATTTCCGGTTGGTGAAAGCGAGTCGAAATTTAATCAGGTTAATATTATCAACCAGGGGGAAGTCGTTGCCCAAATCGATGCTTTCGTTGCAAAAACCAGGCTGGATCGCGTTAAAGACAAAGATTATATCAATGTCAATCTGACCTACGAACTTGATAAGTTAACAAAAGGGAATCAGCAACTCGGTAGTGGTGAGTGGTCATTGATTGCTGAGTCTATTGATCCCTCAGCGGTGCGCCAATTTATCATCCAGTATAACATTGCGATGCAGAAGCAGCTTGCTGCACACCCTGAGTTAGCAAACGATGAAGTTGCTCTGCAAGAAGTGAATGCTGCATTGTTCAAAGAGTATTTACCGTTATTACAAAAAAGTGAGCCGACCATTAAACAACCAGTAAGATGGAAGAACGCACTCGGCGAACTAAATGCCAATCTGGATATCAGTATTGCCGACCCCGCCAAATCTTCATCATCCACAAACAAAGATATTAAATCGCTCAATTTTAATATGAAGTTACCGCTTAATGTCGCCACAGAAACCGCAAAACAGCTTAATTTATCTGAAGGGATGGATGCGGAAAAAGCGCAAAAGCGGGCTGATAAACAAATCAGCGGGATGATGACATTAGGTCAGATGTTGCAGTTAATCACGATTGACAACAATACCGCCTCGCTGCAACTGCGTTATACACCGGGTAAAGTTTTTTTTAACGGTCAGGAGATGAGCGAAGAAGAATTTATGTCTCGTGCCGGACGTTTTGTTCATTAAAATACTCACTCGCCTCTGCTCATTCAGAGGCGAGTAAAACTTACTTTTCCTGCCGCTGTGATGACATCAACGATGTCAGAAGCCGGTCTTTTTCCTGCCACAATGAGTTAAGCCATTGCTGAAAATGGCGCTTAAAGCTTTTGTCATTGATGTAGTCGCCATGTAACTCATCGGCAATAGGCTGTAAATCCACATGTACGACAATTCGCGTCAGTTTACCGCTTAACATATCGAAGAACGGCTGACGGTTATTGTCCGGATAACACAGCGTAACATTAAGCAGTTTATCGAATTGTTTACCCAGTACATTTAGCGCCATTGCAATGCCTGCCGCCTTTGGTGGCAACAAGTTTTGAAAAGTGGAGTGGGTTTGCTGATGTTTTTCTTGCGTGAAACGGGAGCCTTCAACGAAATTGACAATAGTGGTGGGATGCAGGCGAAACTTTTCACAAGAACGCCGAGTGGTTTCAACATCTTTACCACGTCGCTCCGGATGACGTAATAAATAAGCGCGGGAATAACGCTTCATAAACGGCATATCCAGCGCCCAGCACGCCAGGCCAAGAAAAGGCACCCAGGCCAGCTGCTGCTTGAGGAAATATTTATTCATCGGAATGTGCTTACGAAACAGCACGCACAGTACGACAATATCTGCCCAACTACGGTGGTTACAAATAAGCAGATACCAGTTCTTCTTACTTAACCCTTCCAGCCCGTGAACTTCCCATTGCAGGTGTGGGTTCAGATGCAGTAATACCGCCAGACCTTCACACCAGCAATACATCATAAAATCACAAAAACGCGAAACCTTTCGCCAAATGACTGGCACAGGTAGCAATAGTTTTACAATCCCGGCAATGATGATCGGGACGGAACAAAAAATAGTGACCAAAATGGTCAATACGATACTCAGCAAAAGGGTTATCGCAGCGAGTATTCTCGTCATAATGAATTTATTCAAAAGGTTAGCCATAGACAGTGCGCTAAAGAAGCGCAAGGCGCAGATTTTAGCAGAAAACGACCCAAATAACGGATGATCCTTAAGGAGAAAAATAATTCATATCTATCCACATTAGAAAAAATCCCATTATCTCAATTATTAGGGATGGCTTTATTTTTAACTGCATGAAAAACAAAGACAAACACCATGCTGTAAAAAGCATGATAATAAATTAAAAGCGATGTAAATAATTTATGCACAAAGTTATCCACATGACGATTTGCGAGCGATCCAGAAGATCTACAAAAGATTTTCACGAAAAGCGGTGAAAAACTCATGTTTTCATCCTGTCTGTGGCATCCTTTACCCATAATCTGATAAACAGGCACGGACATTATGGTTCAGATCCCCCAAAATCCACTTATCCTTGTAGATGGTTCATCTTACCTTTATCGCGCATATCACGCGTTTCCCCCGCTGACTAACAGCGCAGGCGAGCCGACCGGTGCGATGTATGGTGTCCTCAACATGCTGCGCAGTCTGATCATGCAATATAAACCGACGCATGCAGCGGTGGTCTTTGACGCCAAGGGAAAAACCTTTCGTGATGAACTGTTTGAACATTACAAATCACATCGCCCGCCAATGCCGGACGATCTGCGAGCACAAATCGAACCTCTGCACGCGATGGTTAAAGCGATGGGACTGCCGCTGCTGGCGGTTTCTGGCGTAGAAGCGGACGACGTTATTGGTACTCTGGCGCGCGAAGCCGAAAAAGCCGGGCGTCCGGTGCTGATCAGCACTGGCGATAAAGATATGGCGCAGCTGGTGACACCAAATATCACGCTTATCAACACCATGACGAATACCATCCTCGGACCGGAAGAGGTGGTGAATAAGTACGGCGTGCCGCCAGAACTGATCATCGATTTCCTGGCGCTGATGGGTGACTCCTCTGATAACATTCCTGGCGTACCGGGCGTCGGTGAAAAAACCGCGCAGGCATTGCTGCAAGGTCTTGGCGGGCTGGATACGCTGTATGCCGAGCCAGAAAAAATTGCTGGGTTGAGCTTCCGTGGCGCGAAAACAATGGCAGCGAAGCTCGAGCAAAACAAAGAAGTTGCTTATCTCTCATACCAGCTGGCGACGATTAAAACCGACGTTGAACTGGAGCTGACCTGTGAACAACTGGAAGTGCAGCCACCGGCGGCGGAAGAGTTGTTAGGGCTGTTCAAAAAGTATGAGTTCAAACGCTGGACTGCTGATGTCGAAGCGGGAAAATGGCTACAGGCTAAAGGGGCGAAACCCGCAGCCAGGCCGCAGGAAACCAGTGTTGCAGACGAAGCGCCAGAAGTGACGGCAACGGTGATTTCTTATGACAACTACGTCACCATCCTTGATGAAGAAACACTGAAAGAGTGGATTGCGAAGCTGGAAAAAGCGCCGGTATTTGCATTTGATACCGAAACTGACAGCCTTGATAACATCTCTGCTAACCTGGTCGGGCTTTCTTTTGCTATCGAGCCAGGCGTAGCGGCATATATTCCGGTTGCTCATGATTATCTTGATGCGCCCGATCAAATCTCTCGCGAGCGTGCACTCGAGCTGCTAAAACCGCTGCTGGAAGATGAAAAGGCGCTGAAGGTCGGGCAAAACCTGAAATACGATCGCGGTATTCTGGCGAACTACGGCATTGAACTACGTGGGATTGCGTTTGATACCATGTTGGAGTCCTACATTCTCAATAGCGTTGCCGGACGTCACGATATGGACAGCCTCGCGGAACGTTGGTTGAAGCACAAAACCATCACTTTTGAAGAGATTGCGGGTAAAGGCAAAAATCAACTGACCTTTAACCAGATTGCCCTCGAAGAAGCCGGACGTTACGCCGCCGAAGATGCAGATGTCACCTTGCAGTTGCATCTGAAAATGTGGCCGGATCTGCAAAAACACAAAGGGCCGTTGAACGTCTTCGAGAATATCGAAATGCCGCTGGTGCCGGTGCTTTCACGCATTGAACGTAACGGTGTGAAGATCGATCCGAAAGTGCTGCACAATCACTCTGAAGAGCTCACCTTGCGTCTGGCTGAGCTGGAAAAGAAAGCGCATGAAATTGCAGGTGAAGAATTTAACCTTTCTTCCACCAAGCAGTTACAAACCATTCTGTTTGAAAAACAGGGCATTAAACCGCTGAAGAAAACTCCGGGTGGCGCGCCGTCAACGTCGGAAGAGGTACTGGAAGAACTGGCGCTGGACTATCCGTTGCCAAAAGTGATTCTGGAGTATCGTGGTCTGGCGAAGCTGAAATCGACCTACACCGACAAGCTGCCGTTGATGATCAACCCGAAAACCGGGCGTGTACATACCTCTTATCACCAGGCAGTAACCGCAACGGGACGTTTATCGTCAACCGATCCTAACCTGCAAAACATTCCGGTGCGTAACGAAGAAGGTCGCCGTATCCGCCAGGCGTTTATTGCGCCAGAGGATTATGTGATTGTCTCAGCGGACTACTCGCAGATTGAACTGCGCATTATGGCGCATCTCTCGCGTGACAAAGGCTTGCTGACCGCATTCGCCGAAGGAAAAGATATCCACCGTGCAACGGCGGCAGAAGTGTTTGGTTTGCCACTGGAAACCGTCACCAGCGAGCAACGTCGTAGCGCGAAAGCGATCAACTTTGGTCTGATTTATGGCATGAGTGCTTTCGGTCTGGCGCGGCAATTGAACATTCCGCGTAAAGAAGCGCAGAAGTACATGGACCTTTACTTCGAACGCTACCCTGGCGTGCTGGAGTATATGGAACGCACCCGTGCTCAGGCGAAAGAGCAGGGCTACGTTGAAACGCTGGACGGACGCCGTCTGTATCTGCCGGATATCAAATCCAGCAATGGTGCTCGTCGTGCAGCGGCTGAACGTGCAGCCATTAACGCGCCAATGCAGGGAACCGCCGCCGACATTATCAAACGGGCGATGATTGCCGTTGATGCGTGGCTACAGGCTGAGCAACCGCGCGTTCGTATGATCATGCAGGTACACGATGAACTGGTATTTGAAGTCCATAAAGATGATGTCGATGCCGTCGCGAAGCAGATTCATCAACTGATGGAAAACTGTACCCGTCTGGATGTGCCGTTGCTGGTGGAAGTGGGGAGTGGCGAAAACTGGGATCAGGCGCACTAAGATTTGCCTGAACATGCCCTTTTTTCGTAAGTAAGCAACATAAGCTGTCACGTTTTGTGATGGCTATTAGAAATTCCTATGCAACAACTGAAAAAAAATTACAAAAAATGCTTTCTGAACTGAACAAAAAAGAGTAAAGTTAGTCGCGTAGGGTACAGAGGTAAGATGTTCTATCTTTCAGACCTTTTACTTCACGTAATCGGATTTGGCTGAATATTTTAGCCGCCCCAGTCAGTAATGACTGGGGCGTTTTTTATTGGGCGAAAGAAAAGATCCGTAATGCCTGATACGCCATGTTTATCAGGCCAACGGTAGAATTGTAATCTATTGAATTTACGGGCCGGATACGCCACATCCGGCACAAGCATTAAGGCAAGAAAATTATTCGCCGTCCTGCGTTTCTTCTACAGGCTGCATCTCGCTAAACCAGGTATCCAGTTTCTGCCGCAGCTTGTCCACGCCTTGTTTCTTCAGCGAAGAAAACGTTTCAACCTGCACATCACCGTTAAACGCCAGCACCGCTTCACGCACCATATTCAATTGCGCTTTACGTGCGCCGCTTGCCAGTTTGTCCGCTTTGGTCAGCAGTACCAGCACGGCGATATTGCTGTCTACCGCCCACTCAATCATCTGCTGATCCAAATCTTTCAGCGGATGGCGAATATCCATTAGCACCACCAGACCTTGCAGGCTCTGACGTTTTTCGAGGTACTCGCCGAGCGCGCGCTGCCATTTGCGCTTCATCTCTTCCGGGACTTCCGCATAACCGTACCCAGGCAAGTCAACCAGACGCTTGCCGTCAGCCACTTCAAACAGGTTGATAAGCTGGGTGCGCCCTGGGGTTTTTGAGGTACGAGCCAGGCTTTTCTGGTTAGTCAGCGTGTTCAGCGCGCTGGATTTACCTGCGTTGGAACGGCCTGCAAAAGCCACTTCAATTCCGGTATCGGAAGGTAGGTGGCGAATATCAGGCGCACTCATCACAAAATGCGTCTGTTGATAATTCAAATTAGTCAAAGCGGTCGTCTCCATCAGTCAAAGCTTTGCGGCGATTATACCTGAACCATAATAAAAGGCGGATTTTTCGGCGTGAGCGTTGTAAGTAAAAGCCATACGCTTTGTGAGACATTGCCGATAGTCTTTATGCGAAATAGCAGAGAAAATTCTGCGACGTATGTCAAATAAGCTATATAAATCAGTGAATTGCTTTTATATAAAACTCTGAAAATGTGCAAATACTGATGGCGGTTGATTGTTTATTTAAAGCAAAGGCGTAAAGTAGCACCCATAGAGCGAGGACGCTAACAGGAACAATGACTCAGGATGAGGGTCAGGAGCGCCAGGAGGCGAAGACAGAGGATTGTCAGGAAGATAAACGTCCGGAGACGTAATTAAATGGAAATGGAATCAACACGGATTGTTCCGGCTAATGGAAAAACAGGGTGTGTTGGCGGCCTGCAAGGATTGTAAGACCCGTTAAGGGTTATGAGTCAGGAAAAAAGGCGACAGAGTAATCTGTCGCCTTTTTTCTTTGCTTGCTTTCTGTTAGATTCCGCCGCAAATCTATACTGAATAAAACGGCTAAAAGACGAACCATTATGAAACCATCATCTTCAAACTCACGCAGCAAAGGTCATGCAAAAGCGCGTCGAAAAACACGCGAGGAGCTGGATCAGGAAGCTCGTGACCGTAAGCGTCAGAAAAAACGTCGTGGTCATGCGCCGGGCAGCCGCGCAGCGGGCGGTAACACCACGTCAGGCAGCAAAGGTCAGAACGCACCAAAAGATCCACGTATTGGCAGTAAAACCCCTATTCCATTGGGCGTGACTGAAAAAGTCACCAAGCAGCACAAACCGAAGAGTGAGAAACCTATGCTTTCACCGCAGGCGGAGTTGGAGTTACTGGAAACGGATGAGCGTCTGGATGCGCTGCTGGAACGTCTGGAAGCAGGCGAAACCCTGAGCGCCGAAGAGCAATCCTGGGTGGATGCCAAACTGGATCGTATTGATGAGTTGATGCAGAAACTCGGCCTCTCTTATGACGATGACGAAGAAGAGGAAGAAGACGAGAAGCAAGAAGACATGATGCGTCTGCTGCGGGGCAACTAACGGATTGCCGCCGTGGGCCTTCCCGTTCTGCTGATAACCCTTCCGGTTATATGTTATCTGGTGTGGTTATTCGTTAAACTACAGCGGTTGTCGCGGCGACAAAAGTGGCTGCGCAACCGGCTGATGACTCGAAACGGGCATCCGCCGGTACGCCGTAGCCGCCAGAGACGCCATCGGAAGGAGTGAGCATGTCTGTACAGCAAATCGACTGGGATCTGGCCCTGATCCAGAAATATAACTATTCCGGGCCACGATACACCTCGTACCCGACCGCGCTGGAGTTTTCAGAAGACTTCGGCGAACAGGCGTTTTTACAAGCCGTGGCGCGCTATCCTGAGCGTCCATTATCTCTCTACGTACATATTCCGTTCTGCCATAAGCTTTGTTACTTCTGCGGTTGCAATAAGATTGTTACTCGCCAGCAGCACAAGGCCGATCAGTATCTGGACGCGCTGGAGCAAGAAATCGTCCATCGTGCACCGCTGTTCGCCGGGCGTCACGTCAGCCAATTGCACTGGGGCGGCGGAACGCCGACGTATCTGAATAAAGCGCAAATCAGCCGTCTGATGAAGCTGCTGCGCGAAAACTTCCAGTTCAATGCCGATGCGGAGATCTCGATCGAAGTCGATCCGCGGGAAATCGAACTGGATGTACTCGATCATTTACGCGCCGAAGGCTTTAATCGGCTGAGCATGGGCGTGCAGGACTTCAACAAAGAAGTGCAACGTCTGGTTAACCGCGAGCAGGATGAAGAGTTCATCTTTGCACTGCTTAACCATGCGCGTGAGATTGGCTTTACCTCCACCAACATCGACCTGATTTACGGCCTGCCGAAACAGACGCCGGAGAGTTTCGCCTTTACCCTGAAACGCGTGGCGGAGCTGAACCCCGATCGTCTGAGCGTCTTTAACTACGCGCATTTGCCGACCATTTTTGCTGCTCAGCGCAAAATCAAAGACGCTGACCTGCCGAGTCCGCAGCAAAAACTCGATATCCTGCAGGAAACCATCGCCTTCCTGACACAATCGGGCTATCAGTTTATCGGTATGGATCACTTTGCCCGTCCGGATGACGAGCTGGCGGTGGCCCAGCGTGAAGGCGTGCTGCATCGTAACTTCCAGGGCTACACCACCCAGGGCGATACCGATCTGCTTGGGATGGGCGTTTCCGCCATCAGCATGATTGGCGACTGCTACGCGCAGAACCAGAAAGAGTTGAAGCAGTACTATCAGCAAGTGGATGAACAAGGCAATGCGCTGTGGCGTGGTATTGCGCTAACGCGTGATGACTGTATTCGCCGCGATGTGATTAAGTCGCTCATCTGCAACTTCCGTCTGGATTACGCCCCTATTGAGCAACAGTGGGATTTGCTCTTCGCTGATTACTTTGCGGAAGATCTCAAGCTGCTCGCCCCGTTAGCAAAAGATGGGCTGGTGGATGTGGATGAGAAGGGAATACAGGTGACGGCGAAAGGTCGCTTGCTGATCCGCAACATTTGCATGTGCTTTGATACCTATCTGCGCCAGAAAGCGCGGATGCAGCAGTTCTCTCGGGTGATTTAAATTGTGAATGGCGCTTCGTTTACAAAGTAGAAAACGAAAGCGCCATCAATGTGCTGAGAACAAGATTGCCTGATGCGCTACGCTTATCAGGCCTGCAAAATCTGTTGAAATTATTGCTTTTGTAGGCCGGATAAGGCGTTTACGCCGCATCCGGCAATCAACGCCTGATGCGACGCTGGTTGCGTCTTATCAGGCCTACGACTTTCTCCGCATCCGGCGTAAACAACGAGCTTCAGCTAAACAGACCAATCATCGCGGCACACAGCACGGCAGCAACAGCAGTTTGCGGTGTGTGGCTGTCAACTGCGCCACTCGATACCAGATTAATTATTGATTCCAGCATAATGACTCTCCCCGTTTTCCGGGCAAGATCATACTGAACTTATCGGAACAGTAAAGCGCAAAATACCAGCAATTTGCGCTCAATAATCAATCTTTACACACAAGCCGTGAATCACTCCATCCCCAGCTCTTTTAACTTACGCGTCAGGGTGTTGCGACCCCAGCCAAGTAGCCGCGCCGCTTCCTGTTTATGCCCCTGCGTATGTCGCAGCGCGGTGGTCAGTAACGTCCGTTCCAGCTCTGGCTGTGCTTCGGAAAGCAGGTTTTGATGACCGGAACGCAGCGCTCTGTCTGCCCACTGTGCTAACAGCGTTGCCCAACTGTCCGGCTGCATGTGTGAAGTGCTTTCCGGTACGTTTGATTCAAACAGTTCGCCAGGCAAATCCTGAATCAACACTTCCTGCCCGGCGGCCATCACCGTTAGCCAGCGACAGGTGTTTTCCAGCTGGCGCACGTTGCCTGGCCACGCCAGACGCGTCAGCGCGGCTTCGGTTTCCGGATGCAGCAACTTCGCTTCTACGCCCAGCTCTCGCGCGGCAACCTGTAAAAAATGGCGCGCCAGACGGGGAATATCTTCCCGACGTTCGCGCAGCGGCGGCAGATGAACGCGGATGACGTTCAGGCGGTGGAACAGATCCTCACGGAACTTGCCTTCCTGCACCCGCTGTTCAAGATTCTGGTGAGTGGCAGCGATAATCCGCACATCTACTTTCACCGGCGCATAGCCGCCAACGCGATAAAACTGACCGTCTGCCAGCACGCGCAGCAAACGCGTCTGCACATCCAGCGGCATATCGCCAATTTCATCGAGAAATAATGTACCGCCATCAGCCTGTTCAAAACGCCCCTGACGAATGGTATTCGCGCCGGTAAATGCGCCTTTCTCGTGACCAAACAGTTCGGATTCGATCAAATCCTTCGGGATAGCCGCCATATTGAGCGCGATAAACGGCGCTTTGGCTCGCGGACTGTGGCGATGCAGGGCATGAGCGACCAGTTCTTTACCGGTGCCGGATTCGCCGTTAATCAGCACGCTAATAGAAGAACGCGAAAGCCGACCGATAATCCGGAACACGTCCTGCATGGCTGGCGCTTCACCGATGATATCGGTCGTTGGGCCGTTAAGCTGAACATTACGCGGCTGCTGCTGTTCCTGGTAATGACTGATGGCGCGCTCAACCAGCGCCACGGCTTCGTCGATATCAAACGGTTTGGGCAGATAATCAAATGCCCCTTGTTGATAGGCGCTGACGGCAGCATCCAGATCGGAATGTGCGGTCATAATGATGACCGGAAGCATCGGATGGCGCTGTTTAATCTGCTTGAGCAGCGCCAGCCCGTCCATTCCCGGCATACGGATATCTGAAAGCAGCACATCCGGCGTTTTGCTCGCCAGCGCCTCCAGTACTTCCGCGCCGTTCTCAAATGTCGTACAGGTTAAACCCGCTCCAGCGAGCGCACGTTCAAGCACCCAACGGATGGAACTATCGTCATCGACTACCCAGACTATCCCTCGTTGCATAAACGTCACCTTTATTTCCTGATAGGCAGGTAAACCGAGAACTCGGTATGACCTGGCCAACTGGTAAATTCAATTTTGCCTGAATGCTGATCAATCAAATTACGGGCGATGGATAAGCCAAGCCCGGTGCCACCTTCGCGGCCGCTGACCATCGGGTAAAACAGCGTATCCTGCAAATGAGGCGGAATGCCCGGCCCGTTATCTTCCACATCAATCCGCGCCGCCAGCCGATAGCGCTCGCCGTGTAAGGTCAGTTGAAACGCTGTGCGGGTACGTAGAATGATTTCACCACCCTCCGGCCCCAGCGCCTGTAGCGCATTGCGCACAATATTCAGCAAGACCTGTTCAATTTGATCCGGGTCGTGCGCCAGTTCCGGCAGGCTGGGGTCGTAATCCCGAATCAACCGCACGTTGTTCGGCAGTTCCATCGACACCAGCGTCACCACGCGTTCAGCCACTTTGTGAATACTTTCGGTAATGCGCGTACCGGGCAGCTGCGGCCCCAACAGACGGTCGACCAGATTTCGCAGCCGGTCCGCCTGTTCGATAATCACTTTGGTATATTCGAGTAGTGACAGGTCAGGTAATGCTTTGCTGAGCAGCTGCGCCGCGCCACGTAAACCGCCAAGCGGATTTTTAATCTCATGTGCCAGGCCGCGCACTAAATCACGGGCAGCAACCTGCTGGGCGTGCTGTAGCTGTTCCTGACTTAAGCGGCGCTGGTTATCCATCGGTGCCATCTCCAGCAGGATCATGCCGTCCGGCATACGCTGAGCCGTCACAGAAAGGATATGCGAGCGCCCGTCGATGACCAGCGTCACTTCGTTATCGGTAAAACCTTGCCCCGCCTCCAGACTTTCTTGCATCAGCTCGATATTTAATGAGAAGTAGCTCAACAGTTCCGGTAACGGCGTACCAAACAATTTGCGGGAGCTTTGGGCGAGCAGTTGTTGCGCGGCGGGGTTGGCGTAATGGATCGCCAGATTGTCATCGATTAACAAAATACTGTTAATCAGCGAGTTGAGGATCTGCCCAGCATCGGGCTGCGTGCCTGTTGCCATAAAGCAGTCTCCTGAACAGGTTGCACCATTTTAGTGCATTATAGCTTTTTACGGATAAAAAGCGCGAAGCATCAGAGAATTGACGGAGAAAAAAGCCCATGCAGAGATGGGCTGAAAGTTTCCACGGCAACTAAATCCCGGCGTTGTTGCGCCGGGTAGTACAACTTCAACTATTAGACGCTGTAGTACAGCTCAAACTCTACCGGATGCGGAGTCATACGCACGCGGTCATCTTCTTCGCGACGCAGAGCGATGTACGCATCGATCGCTTCATCCGTGAACACGCCACCAGCTTTCAGGAACTCGCGGTCCAGATCCAGTTCGTTCAGTGCTTCTTCCAGAGAGCCTGCAACCTGTGGGATCTCTTTCGCTTCTTCTGGCGGCAGGTCATACAGGTTTTTGTCCATGGCTTCGCCCGGATGGATCTTGTTCTTGATGCCATCAAGACCGGCCATCAGCAGGGCAGCAAAGCACAGGTACGGGTTAGCCGCCGGGTCCGGGAAACGTACTTCGATACGACGTGCTTTCGGAGAAGAAACCACCGGAATACGGATAGACGCAGAACGGTTACGCGCAGAGTAAGCCAGCATTACCGGTGCTTCGTAGCCCGGGACCAGACGCTTGTAAGAGTTGGTGGTCGGGTTTGCCAGGGCGTTAATCGCTTTCGCGTGTTTGATTACACCGCCAATGTAGTACAGTGCCTGTTCAGACAGACCTGCGTATTTGTCGCCAGCAAACAGGTTGACGCCGTTTTTAGACAGCGACATGTGGCAGTGCATACCGGAACCGTTATCACCGAACATCGGTTTTGGCATAAAGGTCGCGGTCTTACCGAAACGGTGCGCCACGTTGTGCACGACATATTTGTAGATCTGAATTTCGTCAGCTTTTTTGGTCATGGTATTGAAGCGGGTAGCCACTTCGTTCTGACCTGCGGTAGCGACTTCGTGGTGATGAGCTTCAACTACCAGACCCATCTGTTCCATCACCAGACACATTTCAGAACGAATATCCTGAGCTGAGTCTACCGGCGGAACCGGGAAGTAACCGCCTTTCACTGCCGGACGGTGACCTTTGTTACCACCTTCATATTGGGTGGAGGAGTTCCATGCACCTTCGATATCGTCGATAGCAACGTGGGAACCGGAGATAGACGATCCGAAACGGATGTCATCGAACAGGAAGAATTCAGGTTCTGGCCCGAACAGTACGGTGTCGGCAATGCCAGTAGAACGCAGGTAATCTTCAGCGCGCTTCGCAATAGAGCGCGGGTCACGGTCATAGCCTTGCAGGGTGCCAGGTTCAAGGATGTCGCAACGGATAATCAGGGTAGAATCGGCGAAGAACGGGTCAATCACTGCGGTGGATGCGTCTGGCATCAGCACCATATCGGATTCGTTAATGCCTTTCCAGCCGCCAATCGAGGAGCCGTCAAACATTTTGCCTTCTTCGAAGAATTCGGCATTCACCTGATGAGCAGGGATAGTGACGTGCTGTTCTTTACCTTTGGTATCGGTGAAGCGCAAATCAACAAACTTCACTTCGTGCTCGTTCAGCATCGTCAGTACGTGTTCAGCGGACATACTTTAACTCTCCTGGATTGGTCATTGTCGTCGTGGTAACGAAATCTGCAATTAAATGGGCCGTGTCGCCGTAAAAAAGATAAAGCGAAATCTGTGCCAACTTTTAAATTGCCCCTAAAAGGCGTTATCATGCTTAACATCGTGCAAAAGGGCTGCACCATGATGTGAATGTTGCACCAATATAGTGCTTCAATGGGAACATTAAGCACCATATTGGTGCAATGACCTTTGGATAACCCTTTTTATGCTCCGTGAAAGCGATCACAAAGGGACTCTGCAATACTTGTTTGCGGAGGATGTTTGTGATCCTGTTTTGTAGTGCGATTAATCCGTGTACAATAACGCGCTATTTCTAATGCCTGAGGCAAAGTTGTGATCGAAAAATTGCGTAATATCGCCATCATCGCGCACGTAGACCATGGTAAAACCACCCTGGTAGACAAGCTGCTCCAACAATCCGGTACGTTCGACTCTCGTGCCGAAACCCAAGAGCGCGTGATGGACTCCAACGATTTGGAGAAAGAGCGTGGGATTACCATCCTCGCGAAAAACACCGCTATCAAATGGAATGATTACCGTATCAACATCGTTGATACCCCGGGGCACGCCGACTTCGGTGGTGAAGTTGAACGTGTAATGTCCATGGTAGACTCAGTGCTGCTGGTGGTTGACGCATTTGACGGCCCGATGCCGCAAACGCGCTTCGTAACCAAAAAAGCGTTTGCTTACGGCCTGAAGCCGATTGTTGTTATCAACAAAGTTGACCGCCCTGGCGCGCGTCCTGATTGGGTTGTGGATCAGGTATTCGATCTGTTCGTTAACCTCGACGCGACCGACGAGCAGCTGGACTTCCCGATCGTTTACGCTTCTGCGCTGAACGGTATCGCGGGTCTGGACCACGAAGATATGGCGGAAGACATGACCCCGCTGTACCAGGCGATTGTTGACCACGTTCCTGCGCCGGACGTTGACCTTGACGGTCCGTTCCAGATGCAGATTTCTCAGCTCGATTACAACAGCTATGTTGGCGTTATCGGCATTGGCCGCATCAAGCGCGGTAAAGTGAAGCCGAACCAGCAGGTTACTATCATCGATAGCGAAGGCAAAACCCGCAACGCGAAAGTCGGTAAAGTGCTGGGCCACCTCGGTCTGGAACGTATCGAAACCGATCTGGCGGAAGCTGGCGATATCGTGGCGATCACGGGCCTTGGCGAACTGAACATTTCTGACACCGTTTGCGACACGCAAAACGTTGAAGCGCTGCCGGCACTCTCCGTTGATGAGCCGACCGTTTCTATGTTCTTCTGCGTTAACACCTCGCCGTTCTGCGGTAAAGAAGGTAAGTTCGTAACGTCTCGTCAGATCCTGGATCGTCTGAACAAAGAACTGGTACACAACGTTGCGCTGCGCGTAGAAGAAACCGAAGACGCCGATGCGTTCCGCGTTTCTGGTCGTGGCGAACTGCACCTGTCTGTTCTGATCGAAAACATGCGTCGTGAAGGTTTCGAACTGGCGGTATCCCGTCCGAAAGTAATCTTCCGTGAAATCGACGGTCGTAAACAAGAGCCGTATGAAAACGTGACGCTGGACGTTGAAGAACAGCATCAGGGTTCTGTGATGCAGGCGCTGGGCGAACGTAAAGGCGACCTGAAAAACATGAATCCAGACGGTAAAGGCCGCGTACGTCTCGACTACGTGATCCCAAGCCGTGGTCTGATTGGCTTCCGTTCTGAGTTCATGACCATGACTTCCGGTACTGGTCTGCTGTACTCCACCTTCAGCCACTACGACGACGTACGTCCGGGCGAAGTGGGTCAGCGTCAGAACGGTGTACTGATCTCTAACGGTCAGGGTAAAGCGGTCGCGTTCGCGCTGTTCGGTCTGCAGGACCGTGGTAAGCTGTTCCTCGGTCACGGTGCAGAAGTTTACGAAGGTCAGATTATCGGTATTCATAGCCGCTCTAACGACCTGACTGTAAACTGCCTGACCGGTAAGAAACTGACCAACATGCGTGCTTCCGGTACTGACGAAGCCGTTGTTCTGGTTCCGCCTATCCGCATGACTCTGGAACAAGCTCTGGAGTTCATCGATGATGACGAACTGGTAGAAGTGACTCCGACCTCTATCCGTATTCGTAAACGTCACCTGACGGAAAACGATCGTCGTCGCGCCAACCGCGCACCGAAAGACGATTAATTTCGTTTTTTAGTCATAAAAAAACCTGCCAGCGATGGCAGGTTTTTTTGCTTTTGTAGACCTGATAAGAGGCATCATGAACTGAACCCCTGCGCATAAAGAAAATCCGCAATCGCGTCAGTGTTGTTGTGACCGATAACGCAGTTAGAGCTGGCTTTTGCCAGAAAGCTACCATTGCCCATCGCAATACCTTTCCCTACCATCTGCAACATCCCCGCATCATTATCGTTATCGCCAAAGGCGATGATTTCATCCAGAGCGATATTTTGCTGCTGTGCATACCAGGCCAGACTTTTGCCTTTCTCACACCCCGCCTGTGTAATATCCAGTTGATGATGCCAGGACCAGCTACAGGCCAGCGATAATTCTTGCCGGGCAAATTCCTCAGCCTGGCGCAATAACGAAGCCTTGCGATGTACCAGGCTAATCTGCAAAACAAAATCATCATACGTATAAAAATGTGGCTGTAATGCCTGTTGTGAAAACCAGCGTCGTAGCCGTTCCACCTTGTGGATATCAAGCGGCAGCGGACGCAATATTTGCCGCTGGCGCGGATGATAAAGATAGCTGCCGTTACAGCAAATCATCGGCCCGGTTAACTGCAATTGCTGGTAATACGGCAGGGCTTCGCTGTGCGAACGTCCGGTGGCGAGAATAATCTTCACACCTACCTGTTGTGCGCTTTGCAGCGCCGAAACCGACGCAGGGGAAATCATCTTCTTGCTGTTCAGCAATGTGCCGTCTAGATCGAGCGCGATTAACCGGCAGATCATTAAGGGAAGATCCGAAAACAGCGTTCAGCATCAAATTGTGAGAGGGCCGGGATATCCTGACGCAGATGATAAGCCAGATAACAGTGGCAGTGCCTGGCCATACAGGCTGGAGATGAAAGTTGCTGCTGATATAAATTGCCGATTTTAATTTTGCTGATATTACAGGCGAAGAGATCGCCTTCGGCATTCATAAACACGCTCTTTTTGCCGCCGAGACAAAACGCAACATTGGCAGGCCAGAGGCTGGTTTCCAGATGATAAAGCGGGTCCAACCTCTGAAACTGGCTATTTCTTTCGTCGCTGGTGGGCCTTTTATCGCGCTCATTGGCGTTTAGCCAGAAATAGATATCGGCAGGAAGATGCGCGCGTAACCACTGGAATGCGTCATAGTCGGTTACGCTGGCAACGGCCCCCACACAACAGGCAATCCCTGCGTCCTTAATTGCCAGTATCTGTTTAAGGAAAACTTCTTTACTGACCTGGGAAGGATGAAATGAACACCACAGCCGCAGCTTTGCCAGATCGCCCAGATGATGTTGAAAAGTCGCAATTAACGCAGATAAATTAAACGAGGCATTGGTCTGAATACCCACCGCTTGCACATGGGAATAACGGCTGATTACCGCCATCGCCGCCATATAATACCGATAACGCAATGCTTCGCCGTAGGGCGTAATCAACACATTTAACGGTGAACCCAGCGCCGGTAAATGCTCAACCATGCGCCATAATGCCGCTTCATCCTGCTGCTTATCATTGCGGTCTTGTTTATGAAACGGACAATAGCCACAGCGATAATTACACGACTTTATCTCGCCGCGATAAATCAGCGTCTGGATCTGCTTGAGCGTCATCGTTTATGCGTCTCCAGCCTGCGAACTTCCGGGGAAATAAACAGCGGGCCAAGCTGGTCCGAAAGCGCCATACCCTGCGCGGTGAGCTGAATGCGATTATCCTGCTGGTGGCAATAATCTTGTTTGATAAAATCGCCCAGCAGGGGAAAATCGCTTAATACCTCAGAGGAGAACTGGCGCTGATAATCACGTAACGAAAGCCCTTTATAGAAAAAGAGATTCTTGATAACAAAACGCCGCTTCATCTCTGCTTGCGAAAGCACATAGCCGTGGTTAATAAGGGTTTTATCTTGTCGGGCGATAAAATCCGCGACAATTTGTCGCGATGCAGGCTGGTTTTGCGACCACGGCGTGCAGTAATGTAAATTGCCAAGGTAACTGCGCCCGCCCGCGCCAAGCGCCAGCGAATTTTCAAAGCCACAACTTTCAACCGCCGAATGATTATTCACCCGCACAAAACGGCGCATTGACGTTTGCGTATAACCTTCATGCAATAAGCGATCGCGGGCTTCAATATAGAGGCTATACATATCCGGCTGGCGAGGCATGTTATACAGTGGGTACAGAAACAGTTCGTCAGGTTGATAATCTAATGCCTGATTAAGCGACGCCAATAAACTTGCGGCTGTTTGACCGGGAATACCGTAAATAATATCAATATTGAGTATCGGGAAATTACCCGTGCGCAGTAGCTCCAGCGCCCGATGGGCATTTTTAGTGCTATGGCGGCGGTGTAATGTGGCAAGTTCCAGATCGTTAAAACTCTGAACACCAATACTGACACGGTTTACCGCAAGCTGGCGCAACAACGCGACTTTTTCGGCAGTGGTATCGGAAGGCGATGTTTCAATGGCCTTAAAAATCTGCGCATCGACCTGTAATTCGTCAAACACCCCGCGAAACAATCGCGACAGTTGCCCGACATTAAGCAGCAGTGGCGTACCGCCGCCAATGGTAAAACTGGCCCAGTCTACAGGCGCAAGTTGCATTTGCCGGGCCTGGACGATAATCGCCTCTATGTAGTTGTCGATAAAAGCATTGTCTGCGCCCGTGCAGGTAAAAAGATTACAAAACCCGCAGCGGCTCTGGCAAAAAGGCATATGAATATAGAGATGTGTTTTATGCTCGTAAATACGCGACTTCACATCTGCAAAAGCAATATTGTTTAATTCCCGATAAGCGGTCTTATGCGGGTAACTGTACATATATTGCTGATAAATCGATTCATTATTCATGGGTTTTGCCGTCTAACACAAAGTGAAAATAGGGTACGGTATTGACAATCGGATGGTTAAAACTGTGGAAATATTTACCGTCTTCCCCGTAGCAGGTACCATGATCGGAGCAGAGAATAACTAACGTCTCCCGCCCGGTTTGCCGAAAGATATCGAAAAGTTTTTCGATTCTCGCATCAATATAATGCAGGGCAGCGGCGTGAGTTTCTACCGTATCGCCAGGCTTGGCATTTTCAATATAAAAATGATTGGGATAATGAATGGTGTCGATATTGATATACATCATCAGCGGATGTTCAGCATTTACCTTTTTATTAATTAAGGTGAGTTGATTATCCATGCTCTCTTTTACCGTGCAGGAGAAATTAGGATACCAGTAACTCTCTTTAAACATCGCCGGGAACACTTTCCCCATCCCTGAACGGTTATTAAAAAAGGAGACGCCACCCACGCAGATAGTGCGGTAACCTTTGTTTTCCAGCCCTTTAATCCACGTCTCTTCGCTGAATGCGAACGCATTTTTTGGCCCTAAACGCCCTAAACCAATATCTTTCGGGAAAAAGAGCATTGAATGACCCGGTGCCGCTTCCAGCGGCTTAGGCATAAAACCAGAGAACATCGAATGATGCGAAGGCCAGGTAAAATTGCCAGCGGCTTCGCACTTGATCCAGCGACCATAGCGGTTAATGTTCGGCGTATTGCCCGCCTCTTGTTCCTGAACCGCAATATCAAAACGCAGGGAATCAAGCACTACAAACAGAACATTCGCCTCCCTGGCTATCAAATCATTCATATTGATTTCGCCATCGCAGGAATGGATTGCCGTGCGGGTATTTTCCGGTACTTCGTCTGTTACGTTATACATGGTGTTCTCTCATTACCTGAATCTGGCGTTGATAAATTATGTTTTGTTCGCAGGTGTCCTGATAAATAAGATCGCCCTGGCCGTTAATTTCGATAATATAGGGTGTTAAATTTTGCGTGAGTAATACGTCAAGCCCGGCAATGTGTACGTCCGGATAGAGTTTCATGGCGTTGAGACAAAGCGTGTCAATTTCAGCCACTTTTTCGGCGGGTAAATTAAGATCGGCAAAACGGATAGCTTCATTTTGCAGATGCAAATTGGTGATCGGCTGTGATGATGTTCTGACAACCCGCCAGACGATTTCGCCATTAACATACACGATGTGTAAATCGTAGCTTTTATTGCCCACTCTGGCTTTTGCCAGCCAGCGTTCGATAATATTTTCTTGTTGTAAAATAGTATTCACAATCAACGTAATATCATCGCTGTTTTCATAGCGGATAATGTGTTTACTGTTCACCAGCCTGTTACCTGCAACCTGGATGGCGCAATAAAGCACCTGACGGTTATCGCCGGGATGTAGACTCAAAGCCAGCACCCCGGCGGCCCCTGATCCGAAATTCGGCTTAATAAACACGCGATAAACCTTTTCGCTGCGCATACAGGCGATCAGTTGATCGTAGCTACGGATATCATCCGCTAATATCGGCGGTGTCGGGATCGCGTGTTCTATTAATCGCTGTTTACAGTGGCGTTTATCCAGAAGATGAATAATACTTTCTGGTGAGTTAATAAAACGGATTTCCCTTCGGTTAGCCATTTTTTGTAAAAAAGTAATATAGTTTTGGCTAACCGTATTAATTAAGCGAATATCTGTTTCCTGATGTAAGGGGGGATCGATTTTTACCATGCTTTTATTTAGCGGCAGGGTAAGCGCTTGATCATAGTTCACCACGTTGATATGTTCCTGTAAGCGTGACGCTGCCTGGCAAAAATAAAATGTGCGCTTGCTTTCAGGATGACCAATTAGCGTAATCACGAAGAATTCCTTTTCTGTGATAAATAATGGGAGAGATGACTCTCTCCCAAAAATGTTATTTATTCAGTAAACATCGGATTCATATAAACTTCGTCATCATAGACTTCAGGCGTTAGCGCTTCTGATAATTCAACAGTACATGTCAGTGTTTTTTGCAGTTTTTTCTGCATCGCTGTTGTCAGGTAATGATGATACAAATCCAGCAACTTTAGATGGCTAAGGCGATCGGCATGTTTGAGAAGATGCTCTGCACCTTCGTCGGTAAGCGTACCGCAGGAGAGTGCCAACACTTCCAGTTGCGGCAGAATGTCGCTTTCCAGCACGCGGCGGACGATTTCGTTTTGCTCTTCGCTGTTCACCAGACCAAGATGCGTCAGGCTTGGGAAGAGGGATTTCGACGCCAGTTTCATCACGATATCCAGCGATGTATCAAAACCATAATCCTCAACGCCAATATAAACGATAAGTGTTTTTAACGCAGGCAGTTGAGAGTTTTGCAATGACGCAAACACATTACACGGTGTACCGCCAGAGATGATTTCCAGGTGCTCCAGTTTGTCGTGGGCGATTTCTCCCAGTTCCAGGTCTTGAGTACCTTTAATCGTCAGCTTTTTGAGGTTCGGCAGTGCGGCATACAGACGAGAATAATCGCCTTGTTTTATCCACGAAATTTCACACTCTTCGCTTTCCATATCGCCGATAAACAGGGACTCAAGATGAGCAAAGCGTTCTGCATGTTCAGCAAACATGTCGATTATCGGTTGACAACTTTCCTCGTAGCATTCCCCCCAACGACTAATGACCAAAGAGCGAATTTTTACCAAGTCTTCATCAGCTAAAATATTATTAATAAATTCTTCTTGCGGGATCTCATTATTCCAATCTATAAAAAATTTCTTTTCCATTTTCTCATTCCTTGTGGGTGTTGCAGTGGAAAAGATCTTACCGGGTAGTCAATGGCTTTGATAGAGAGGATGAGGAATATTTTATAATCAATGGGGTTATATAATTATGGGGAGTTATTTATATTGTGAATATCTGTGTAAAAAGCCGCTTAAATATCAGCGGCTTTTTACATTTTCATATCAGAAGAAATACTTCGTTCCGATACGAATCTGGTTTTGCTCGCGGTGGTACGGCTCGACGTTGCGGTCTAACCAGCGCAATTCGAAATAAGGAAGCCAGTGTTCATTAATACGGTAACGGAAGGTGTTAGTGATTTCCCAATGATGATCTTTCCCGTTGCTACTATTAAAGTCATTCACTCGCATGAAGTAATGTGGTTCAAATGTATAGGAAAATTTTTCTGTTATTTTAAAGTTCCAGTAGGTGCCAACTTCATAGGTGTCGTTATTATCCAATTCGCCGTTCAAATCTGTAGAGCTGTAATTATTATGGTTATAGCGATTACGCACCGTCAGGTTAAACCACGGAGTAAATTTGTAGTTAACATCCAGATAAACAGCACCACCCGAACCGATACTCTTGTCATTAATTAAGCCACCGGGCTGGATGGTTAATTTATCGGTAGGTTTAAATAAAGGATACCAACCTTCAATTTCATTATAGCCATGTTTGAGTTCATCTTCTCGCTGAAAGGTGTAGGTATTGGTTAGCATAATACCCGCGCCCATATCGAAGTTATAACCCACACGTAGCATAACCTCACCCTGATCGGAGGCGAGATTATATGCTTCCCTGTTTTCGACGTATGCGCCAGCGAATACCGAGGCAGAGGTCAGAGAAGATAATAAAATTATTGCATTAATATTTTTCATAATAAGTCCATTTTTTAAACGTAGGGAGGCCGCCACCCATCAGGATGGAAATAGCGGCTATTGACATTTATAACGTTACGGAAGCCGTTTTTTCTTCTGTCTCAATTTCTTTATTTTTGCGTTGGTTAATTTCCTCAATAATCAGTGCAAACCGTTTCTCATTGAGCGTGTAAAAGAACCCCATCGTCAATGCAGCAATAATTGCCAGCGCACAAGGCCAGATAAAAATGAGCTGACGCAAACCCTGTAATGTTGCATCGCTTTGCGCGATGTTGGGAACATAACCGATTTGCGTCAGCATAATGCCTGGCAAGAAGCCAGCAAGTGCGGCTGAAATTTTACGAAAGAAGGTATAACCGGTATAAACAGAACCTTCGGCACGTATACCTGTTTTCCATTCACCATAATCTACGGTATCTGGTACCAGTGCCCAGTTCAGGCTGTTTACAAAGGCCGTGCCAAAAAAGGCGACACAAGAGAACATGACGAAAGTGAATGAGTTACTGCCCCAGCAATAATTCAGGATATCCCCCACCGCCCACAGCACCATGCCAGCCAGATAAACCTGTTTTTTACCAAAACATTTTACAGTTAGTGGCACCAGTAATACGCCGACGAGAATGCATCCCATACTAAAGAATCCCATCCACGACAATAAGTTAATATCATTCAGCACATACTGGGTGTAATAGACCTGAATCGCCAGTTTGATATTAAATGCCGCCAGGGTACACAGGTTAGCAATGCACAATACCAGCAAAGGTGGATTACTAAATATTGCGTAAAATGATTTGAGAATACTGGCCTTATGTCCGGTTGGCGTCGCGTCCACATAATGCTCTTTGACACCTCTGTAGCACAGCATCATAAAAATAAAGCCGCCAATGGAGAACATCAGTGCCGCGCAGGCGTAGCCGACGGTGGAGTCAGAAAATAGTGACTGCAAAGGAATAAACGCCACGGTACAGATCAATAGCCCTATGGTTGCACCACCCTGGCGGTAAGCAGCGAGTTGCGCGCGCTCATTCGGGTTTTTGGTAATGGCCGGGATCATCGCGCCATACGAGCAGTTCATCAGACTGTATGAAAGTCCAAACATCATAAACAGCGCGGTGGCAATCGTCGTTTTAACCGGCAAACTAAAAGTGGTGGCGATAAACTGGAGCGTTGCAATTAACGCCGCCGGAATCGCTGCGTATAAAATAAACGGCCTGAATTTTCCTTTAGGTCCAATATTTTTCCGCGAGTCGAGTAAAAATCCGGTGAGCATATCGGTAAATGCGGTAAAGAATTTCGCCACCAGAAAGATAATCCCGCCATAGTAAGCAGGCATCCCTAATTCATCGGTATAAAATTTGAGGAGATACAGAGTGCCGATGCTAAGCATTAAATTCGAACCGACGTCGCCCATACCATAGGCGATTTTTTCCCGCAGATTCAGTTTTAATGTCAGTGGATTATGGTTAGACATAATCACTCCTTATAACGCCCCGCAGGGCGTTGTTTATTATAATTACGCCGTGCGTTTACGGGCTTCTATCTCTTCAACAATGCGGACGTACATCTTCTCGTTCAGACTGTAGAAGCAACCCATTGCCACAATGGTGACTACTGCCAGTGCGCTTGGGTAGATGAAGATCAGTTGGCGCAACCCTTCGATAGTGTGGTCAGCCTGGGCGACGTTTGGCACATAGCCAATTTGCGTCAGCATCCAGCCTGGGAAGAAACCTGCCAGCGCCTGAGATACTTTGCGAAAGAAGGTGAAACCGGTGTAGACCGTACCTTCCGAACGCACACCGGTGCGCCACTCGCCATACTCGACGGTGTCAGAAACCAGCGCCCAGTTCAGGCTGTTAACAAACGCCGAACCAAAGAACGCCAGGCAGGAGAAAGCCACAAAGCTGACCGAGCCGCCGCCGAAGAAATAGTTGAGCAGATCGCCCAGCACCCAGATCAGCAGACCGCCGATATAGACCTTCTTCTTACCAAAACGTCTGACTGCACCAGGCATCAGGAACACGCCGATGAAAATACAGCCCATGCTGAAAAATCCCATATATGACAACAGGATGGGATCGTTAAGCACGTACTGGGTGTAATAGACCTGAATGGCGAGCTTGACGTTAAACGCCCCTAAGGTACAGAGGTTGGCAATGCACAAAATGAACAGTGGGCGGTTCCCCGCAATTGCGCGGAAAGATTGCAACAAGCCAGGCTTTTGCGCCGGATTGGTAGGTTGGGTTTCGACATAACGCTCTTTCACGCCCGAATAGCAGATCCACATAAACAGCAGGCCGAACAGTGAAAACAGCGTGGCGGCGAAGATATAGCCAAGTTGCTGATTACCCTCGATAAGATTCATAACCGGCACGAATCCCACCGTACACAGCAGCAGGCCCAATGTAGCGCCACCCTGACGCCATGCTGCCAGCGATGCACGTTCGTTGGGGTTTTTAGTAATAGCGGGGACCATCGCGCCATACGAGCAGTGCATCATGCTGAAAAACAGTCCGTAAAGCATAAACAGGATGGTGGCCATCACCGTTTTACCGGTGACATCAAACGGTGTGCCGACAAAGTTGGCGATCGCCAGCAGGGTGACCGGAAATGACGCATACAGAATAAAAGGACGGAACTTACCTTTTGGACCGATCTTGCGTCGGGAATCCAACATAATGCCGGTACCCATATCGGTAAAGGCGGTAAAGAATTTTGAAATCAAAAAGATAATGCCGCCATAGGTGCCAGGCAGCCCCAGAACATCGGTATAAAACTTCAAAAGATAAAGCGTGCCGATATCCAGTAGGATGTTAGAGGCCAGATCGCCGATACCGTAAGAGAGTTTCTCTTTAAAGGGCAGGCGTAAAGTAGCCGGATCTTCCGTTGTGATGTGACTCATCGTTGTTCTCCCTTTGCCCGTGAGTTTCCCCACGGGCGGATGTGATTAGATGCTTTTTAATGACGCGAACAGTGCCGCCCATTCGCTATCGGCGCGATAAAAGACCGGCGGTTTACCGATGGGCGCATTAACGGTAACTTCCCCGCCCCGGAACGCTTCACCCGTCCAGGCATGGACCCAGTTATCCTCCGGCAGATAGAGCGTCCAGTCGCTGCGACCTTCTTCGTGTACCGGGGCGACCAGAATGTCGCGGCCTAACAGGTACTGATATTTCAGGGTGTAGGTCTGTGCATCGTCTTCGTAATGCAGGAACAGAGGGCGCATAACCGGCAGGCCGGACTTCGCATTCAGTGCGACGGCCTCTTTCAGGTAAGGTTTCAGGGTAGTGAAGACGGTGGTCATACGGGCAAAATGGGCGATAGTTTCCGCGTCGCCGTCAAACTGCCAGTTGTCGCCAGGACGGTTACCTTCATGGGTGCGCATCATCGGCGTGAAGGCGCTGAAATCGCACCAGCGCAGCAGCAGCTCTTTGCTGCGCTTCATCTCAAACAGGGTGGTGTAACCGCCAATATCACTGTGATGCAGGCCATGTCCGGTCATTGCCAGCGACAGCGCCGCCGGGACGACAGACGCCAGTCCATCGTCCAGACTCCAGTCAACGTTCTGGTCGCCCGCCCACATCATGGTGGAGTATTTCTGGCTACCGGTGGAACCGGCGCGCATAAAGAAGAGGATCTCGCCGAGCTTGCCCGTTTCTTCAAGGGCTTCGTAGTTACATTTCGCCCACAGCGCAGGCCAGGCGTTATGCATAATTTCGGCGCTGACGCCGTTATGCAGGTAAGTGTCGGTGGGCAGATACTCGCCGAAGTCAGCCATCCAGCCGCCGCAGCCGAGTTCAATCATGTTCTTTTTGATCACTTCCTTGAACCAGGCGTAGGCTTCCGGATTAGTGAGATCGACAACGCCGCCGTAGAACTCGCCAAACTCCACCAGATAATCGCCGCCGGCGGCATCTTTTGCCAGATAGCCGCGCTTTGCCGCTTCTTCGCAGAGGTCTTTATCGCTGGCAACATACGGGTTGATATAGGCAAGGAACTGTACGCCCTCTTTGTTCCACTGTTTGATACGTGAATCCAGTTGCGGGTAGTTTTCGCTGTTCCACTTCCAGTTCCACATTACGCGTTTGCCAAAAGAGGTCATACGAATACCGGACCAATCCTGCGCCCAGATGCCGTTGACCTTCACGCCCGCGTTACGCATGGTGTCCAGTTTCTTCTGGCACACCTCAGTGCCGCCCTGAATGCCGAGCGTTACTCCGTCATAAATCCAGTCGGGCAGTTCTGTCTGGCGTCCCAGCAGCGCGGTTAATTTTTCCAGCAGGGAGATGTATGTATCAGCACATTCAAAACGCAGTGTTGCTTTGTCTTCCCACAGCGCCAGTTCATGGTATTCCGGCGCGCTAAAGTCGAAGTTCATATAGCAACTGTTATCAACATGGCAGTAATACTTCTGCGTGCTAACAAACGTGGGTTGTGGAAAGAAGGTCCAGTAGTAATCCCCTCCCGCATTCTCTTTGCAGTCGGCCTGCCAGGTGACATAGGTTTGTTTGTTGCGACCAACGCCTTGTTCACTGGTCCACAGCGGGAACGGTTTGCCGCGCAGATCAAAGTAGGAGAATTGTTCGCCGCAGCCGTAGATATGATCTTCCGGCTGTGCGGCAAGGCGCAGCCAGATGCGGTTGTGGTTAAGGTTGTCGTTTTGTAGTTCCAGCAATAAACGGCCATGATCGTCGGCAGAGATATTCAGCGTGGCGCTAATGTCAGAACCACGGCTGAAATGGATTAACCAGCCATCCGGTGACTGGCTGACGATGGCGTCGGTAAGCGCAATTTTCTCCTGCAATTTATCTTTAATGCTGAAATTACCGCGGAACATATCGATATCCGCTATACCTGAACCAATCCATAAACAAGGATTATCTTTGCTATGGATTAAAATAAGGCGGTCTTGAAAACGTAGAGTAAAACTGTCGTTATTCTGATGAAATTGAAAATCTAATAGCTGTGGGCGTGGCGTATCCATAAATAATCTCCATAGATATAAAACTAATATTTCATGCCATCCTGTTATTACAGGTTTCATTAATTAAAGAATGTGTGCGGGTATAAATTAAAACCCGCATAATGATTATTTACTTTCTTCCGCCCGACGGATTGCCGCCACTTTTTTACCAAATGCCAGTTGCAGTATAACTAACAAGGTAAACGGAGGAAGAAGTGCGGCAGCGGCGGGAATTCCCAGCGCGCCTTTTATCAACATAGAACCGGAGGCAATCAGCAATAAAAAGACCATCACACGGAACACTTTGACCGAAATGCGTTTATGCACATATTGTCCAACCAGTGAACCGAGGATCATGGTGGGAATACAAAACAGCACCAGTTTAAAGATAGAGACAGTCAAAATTCCGCTGGTCGCCAGCCCGCCGATCACCGCGATGTTGTTTGCGGTGAAGAAAGCGTTCAGAGTGCCGCGAAATGCCGCCGGGCCTAAGTTACGCAGCATACCGTAGATAACCATCGGCGGTCCGTTGGTTGAAAATGCTGCCCCTAACGCTCCTGCCACGGCGCCGATAGGTGCGGCGATCCAGCTACGGTCATAAATCGGCAGGCGTGGAATAAACATACTGTAAAAGGAGTACAGGATAAGGAATCCGCCTAAGCCCACTTTCATAAAATGGTCGGGTAAATACGACAGCGCATATAAACCGACGGGTATTCCCAGAAACGAGAAAATAATCAGTACCATTGCCGATCGCCAATCCGTTTCTTTACGTGACAGCCAGGTGGCGTACAAGGCGGTCGCGGTGCCGACAATCACCGAGAGCGGAGTTGCCATTTTTACGGGGAGCATTAACGTGACGAGCGGCATGGTGGTTAAACCACCGCCAAATCCCGCGCATATCCCCACAAAGGTATAAAGAAACATTAACGCGATAACGATACATACCACGTTTGTTTCCAGCATGACCCCATCCGGTGAAAATAACGTAAAAAAGTCCATAATATTTCCTGTTGTGTAAATACAACTCTAAACAATGATCTCGTTCTTTTCTTAATAAAATTAATTGTGCTGCCCGTGAATATTAAAAAACAGGCGGTGCGTTTTCCCTGGTTCCAGTAATAATAAGTCGATACCTGAATTAAAGGCGTTAGGCGGGCAACTCATTGGTTCAACTGCCAGTCCCTGACGTTGTAATTTTTCACCGCTATAAACCTGCACCCAGGGTTGATCGGAACAGAGGCTCACCGAAAGCGCCTGCTGTGGATGGGTAATAGTCATTTCCCACAAATCATTAGCGGTTTTAAAGGTGTGATCGATTTTTGTCGCGGCTATTTTTTTCGCCTGCGTGAAATTTAAATCCAGCTCATCAACGTGGTGAAGCGTTGTCGGATTAGCGTGCTCATCGATGGCATAAACTTGGTTTGCCGGAAGCTGGAACAGATATTCATCAACAGATGTTAAGTTGCAGGTTAAATAAGGGTGAATACCCACACCGTAAGGCGCTGCGACAGTGCCGATATTCTGGCTTGCGATCTCAACGGAAAGACCCGTGCGGGCGTTGAGCGAATAAACCACCTGCGAAGCCAGCATAAACGGGTAGCCGTAACTGGGTGGCAGAAAGGCGGTTAATGTGACGCTGGTGGCGCTTAATTCGCTGATTTGCCAGTCACGCCAGGCGAGCAGCCCATGAATAGCGGCTTTTGAACCATGTTCATTAATGGGTAACTGATATTCCTGCCCCTGATAGCGATAACAGCCGTTGGCGATCCGGTTTGGCCACGGAATAAGGACTTTGCCCAGATGTGCCAGCGGCATCTCTTCGGGTTTATGCGGAATAACTAAATGACAGCCCTGAAAGGTTAATTCAGCCAGACCTGCACCGACGGTCACAATGGTCGCGTGATAATCCCCCGCGGCAAGTGAAACGGTCTGTCCACTGCAATGCATGTTGGTGATTTGCATACGAGGTACCTTTATTGAATAACGACATACCCGGCGTGCAGCCTGATATGTCGTTTTTTTAGTCAGTTATTTCGCGTTAATATCCAGCAGACCCGCCGCAACCGCCGGAGCCAGGCCTGGCGCTAACGGGATACGTGGGATCACCAGACAATGCAGCAGATGATAAATATCCTGTTTGCCGTCCCAGACTTTGGTGGTGACCTTATTGTCCGCATCCAGCTCCTGCCACCATGAACCATTTTCGTAGTCCATCAGGTATTTGATGCAGTAGTCCCACCATGTCTGATACCAAGTTTCGTACTGGCGATCGCCAGTGACGGTGTAGAGCGCGTAGGCCGTACCCATCGCTTCGACGATAGGCCAACGCACACGTTCGCGGACCACCGGTTTTCCTTCCCAGTCAACGGTATAAACAATCCCGTCCGCGCCATCGGGTGCCCAGGCATCGCGCACGGTGGCGTTAAACAGACCTTTGGCATCTTCTAGCAGCCATGCTGGCGGTTGTTCGCAACGGGCTTCCAGGGCCGCGTGAATGTGCAGCATTAAACGGCCCCATTCGATCCAGTGGCCCGGAGTACCTCCGAACGCGCGGAAGCGGTGCGCCGGGTTATCTTTGTTGTAATCTGGCAGCGGATTCCACTGGGTATCGAAGTGTTCGTTAACGCGATAATGATTATTTCTGGCGACGTCGTGGATAATCACGGAAGCCACGCGAATCGCGCGATCCAGCCATTTTTTGTCATGGGTGACGTCATAGACAATCAGGAAGGCTTCCACCGCGTGCATATTGGCATTGCCGCCGCGATACTCTTCGGTTTTGCTGAAGGCTTCATCCCAGGACTCCAGGCACATCTGCTCTTCTTCGCTCCAGAAGTATTTCTCGATAATTTCAATGGTGTAATCGAGCAGCTTGCGCGCTTCCGGATGACCGGTAGTGACGGCGCTGGCAGCACCCAGCAGAGCAAAGAAATGTTGATAGCCCTGTTTGGAGGCATCCACCACGCCCTCGTCATTCACGCAGGCATACCAACCGCCATATTTTTTATCGCGCAGTGCGCCATTCATGGCTTTGATACCGTGATCAACCAACGAGTAAGCGCCAGGTCGGCCCATCGCCGCAGCAACGGAATAAACGTGCAACATACGAGCTGTGATCCACAGATGGGTGCCCATCTCTTCTTTGATTTGCCCTTTATTGCCTAACCAGCCAAATCCGGTCGGTACTACGGATTTTTTACCAAAATCAAAGATGCGATCGGTTTCCTGTTCCAGCCAACGGTTGTGACTTAAAGTGTTAAACCATTTCATTTTTGTATCCCCATCTTAACGGCGTTTAGCCATCATTTCGTCGACGATATCGCCAAGTTGTTGTAATTTCGGTGCGCAAACGTCACGCAGCATCAGCTCGTTGTCTGGTAAACCGACGACCGATGCCCAGACGGCACGACCAGCCAGGAAGCCCGATGCACCCGCTGTCATTGCCACGCGTACGGCACGCGGGAACAGTTTTTCGTCGACACCGGAAGAGAGGATCACCCACGGCATATTGATATGGTCATTCAGACGTTGTGAAGCACTGAGAAGCTCTTGTTGCGGACCTTTACCGTAAAGCGGCATTTCAACTTTGTAGAGATCAGCGCCACTGTCGCCCAGCTCTTTGGCTGCATCGATGATTGCTTGTTCGCGATCGAATTTATCGCCACGACGCGGTGGGCGGACGACTGGCTCAATGATGCTTACCAGACCGTGTGAGTGGCACATTTCGTTAAACTCTTTCACCATATCCAGGCGTTGCTGCGCATCTTCATCACTACGCCACAGCACCAGCAGTTTTAAGGCTTTGCCACCGTCTTGTTTGATTTGTAGCGGATTGATTTTGCGGTCAATGACCACGCTATCTACCGGAATACCGTTGCCAGGAATGAACTCATCGGCGGCGACAATCATGGCGCAACTTTTGGCAATCGCGTTTTGCTCAACCACCTGGCGGTAGCAGAATTGTTGATCTACCAGAATCGCCGATGCATAAGGTGAAAGAGTCTTCGCGGCGTTAACTTTGAAATCAGTTAAAACGCTATCGGCTACTGGAGCGGGTGCGCCAGCCGCGGCAAACATCATGCGCATGGCTTCGCGCTGATCGACCGCCAGCATGGCAAAACCGCCCGATGCGCGCGTAATGTCGTTGATGGTGTACTTATTCATTCATTTATTCCTTTATCCAGTCGTTACATTTTTACTTTGGCAGTCATCCCGGCACTGACACGGACCTGCTCCAGAATGGCGGACCAGTCCTGGCGACCGCGACCCGCTGCGCGCGCCTGGCTATAAACCTCCCGTGAGGCGGCCCCCAGTGGCATCGGCACATGCAACTGGTTGGCGACATCAAGGGCGATGCCAAGATCCTTATGGGCAAGATCGATCATGAAGGCGGGAGAAAGATCCCCGCTGAGGACTTTGTTCGGCCAGGAAGTGGTGAAGTGGCCTTTACCGGCGGCGGTACCGCTCATCACCTTGACGGCAACATCGAAGGGAAGATTCAGGGCTTCGCACAAAACGGCGGCTTCTGCCGACAACGCATTGAGCGCGATGCTCATGTAGTTGTTGATAAGCTTAACGCGGATCCCCATGCCCGGACCGCCCGCGTTGATCAACTCGCTGCCCATCGCCATCAGGATCGGCGTGGCGCGTTCAACTTGTTCAGCAGTGCCGCCAGCCAGCAGTAGCAGAGTACCGGTAATGGCATTTGCAGAAGTACGGCCTACCGGAACATCCATCATGCTGAAGCCTCTGGCCTGCATATCAGCAATCAATTTATCGGTTTGCAGCGGATGGATGGTCGACATATCAATGACCAGCGCATCGGAAGATAAGCTCTCACAGACACCGTTTTCACCGAACAACACGCTGCGCACCAGATCACCATTCGGCAACATGGTAATGATAAATTCGGCATCTTTAGCGGCCTGCGCCGGGTTGGCGGCGGGAGTCGCACCTTTGTCTACCAGATGCCGCACAGCTTCGGCGTTCACATCAAAGACGCGAAGTTGATGCCCTTGCTGCAATAAATTGCTCGCCATTGGCGAACCCATTTGCCCTAAACCGATAAACGCGATTGCTGCCATAACCCTCTCCTGAATACAGTAATGTCACTTTTTGTCATTTATGACATGCCTTGCTTGTCTGTTTTTGATCGTATTTGTAATTTATCGTCAAAAAATTGACAGCCGTCACTTTTTAAACAATTGGTGAAATTAAAATGAACGCATCCCAAAATGCTTAAGGAATGACCATGATTCGTGTTGCTTGTGTAGGAATTACCGTGATGGATCGCATCTATTACGTGGAAGGATTGCCGACGGAGAGCGGTAAATACGTGGCGAAAAATTATACGGAAGTTGGCGGCGGGCCAGCGGCTACAGCAGCAGTTGCGGCGGCCAGACTAGGTGCGCAGGTCGATTTTATTGGTCGCGTCGGTGACGACGACACAGGCAACAGCCTGCTGGCAGAGCTGGAATCCTGGGGCGTTAACACCCGTTATACCAAACGGTATAACGAGGCGAAATCTTCGCAATCCGCCATCATGGTGGATACCAAAGGCGAGCGGATAATCATTAACTACCCCAGCCCGGACTTGCTGCCTGACGCAGAGTGGTTGGAGGAAATTGATTTCTCTCAGTGGGATGTTGTGCTGGCGGATGTACGCTGGCACGAAGGTGCTAAAAAAGCCTTCACCCTGGCCCGGCAGGCGGGCGTGATGACTGTTTTGGACGGGGACATTACGCCGCAGGATATCAGTGAGCTGGTGGCATTAAGCGATCATGCGGCCTTTTCAGAACCGGGTCTGGCGCGCTTAACGGGGGTGAAAGAGATGGCCAGTGCGCTAAAACAGGCACAAACGCTCACAAATGGTCATGTCTATGTGACCCAGGGCAGCGCAGGCTGCGACTGGCTGGAAAATGGCGGGCGTCAACATCAACCGGCCTTCAAAGTTGATGTGGTAGATACCACAGGAGCGGGTGATGTTTTTCACGGCGCTTTGGCGGTGGCGCTGGCCACAGGTGGGGATTTAGCGGAGTCAGTCCGCTTCGCCAGCGGTGTAGCGGCGTTAAAATGCACACGTCCCGGTGGACGAGCTGGGATCCCTGACTGTGATCAAACCCGATCTTTTTTGTCACTTTTTGTATAAAATGCCAGGGTGATGGTTTTTCGAGGAATTTTCATGAGCCTTACCGAACTAACCGGTAACCCGCGGCACGACCAACTCCTCATGCTGATCGCCGAGCGTGGGTATATGAATATTGATGAGCTGGCAAATCTGCTGGATGTCTCCACGCAGACGGTCCGCCGGGATATTCGTAAATTAAGCGAGCAAGGACTGATTACGCGCCATCACGGTGGCGCGGGTCGGGCTTCCAGCGTCGTTAATACGGCGTTCGAGCAGCGTGAGGTTTCGCAAACCGAAGAAAAAAAAGCGATTGCCGAAGCGGTGGCAGATTATATTCCTGATGGTTCAACAATATTTATCACCATTGGTACGACCGTTGAGCATGTTGCCCGGGCGTTACTTAACCATAACCATTTGCGGATAATCACCAACAGCCTGCGTGTGGCGCATATTCTTTACCACAACCCGCGCTTTGAAGTGATGGTGCCTGGCGGAACGCTGCGTTCCCATAACAGTGGGATCATTGGCCCTTCAGCGGCGTCCTTTGTGGCCGATTTTCGCGCCGATTATCTGGTAACAAGTGTAGGCGCAATTGAGAGCGATGGCGCGTTGATGGAGTTTGATGTTAACGAAGCTAACGTGGTGAAAACGATGATGGCGCACGCGAGAAATATTCTGCTGGTCGCCGATCACACTAAGTATCATGCTTCGGCGGCGGTTGAAATTGGTAATGTGGCACAGGTCACTGCGCTCTTTACCGACGAGCTGCCGCCCGCTGCGCTAAAATCACGCTTACAAGACAGCCAAATTGAAATCATCCTTCCCCAGGAAGACGCGTAGAATTTTGTGACCGTTGACCTGGCTTCATACCTGACCACATAGCCAAACCCATCCTTTCCCGCTACAGTTAATTTCTTGTGGCGCGAAAGGAGGCAAAAATGCTCTATATCTTTGATTTAGGTAATGTGATTGTCGATATCGACTTTAACCGTGTGCTGGGAGCCTGGAGCGATTTAACGCGTGTTCCACTGGCTACGCTTAAGAAGAGTTTCCACATGGGCGAGGCGTTTCATCAGCATGAGCGTGGGGAAATTAGCGACGAAGCGTTCGCAGAGGCGCTGTGTCATGAGATGGCTCTACCGCTAAGCTACGAGCAGTTCTCTCACGGCTGGCAGGCGGTGTTTGTCGCGCTGCGCCCGGAAGTGATCGCCATCATGCATAAACTGCGTGAGCAGGGGCATCGCGTGGTGGTGCTTTCCAATACTAACCGCCTGCATACTACCTTCTGGCCGGAGGAATACCCGGAAATCCGTGATGCTGCTGACCATATCTATCTGTCGCAAGACTTGGGTATGCGCAAACCTGAAGCACGAATTTATCAGCATGTTTTGCAGGCAGAAGGTTTTTCACCAGACGATACGGTCTTTTTCGACGATAACGCCGATAATATAGAAGGAGCTAATCAGCTAGGCATTACTAGTATTCTGGTGAAAGATAAAACCACCATCCCGGACTATTTCGCGAAGGTGTTATGCTAAAAACCATTCAGGACAAAGCCAGGCATCGTACCCGTCCACTATGGGCCTGGCTAAAACTACTCTGGCAACGCATTGATGAGGACAACATGACAACCCTGGCAGGTAACCTTGCCTATGTGTCGTTGCTCTCATTAGTGCCGCTGGTTGCCGTTGTTTTTGCGCTTTTCGCCGCTTTTCCCATGTTTTCCGACGTCAGCATTCAGTTGCGTCACTTTATTTTTGCCAACTTTCTGCCTGCTACTGGCGATGTTATCCAGCGATATATCGAACAGTTTGTCGCCAATTCCAACAAAATGACCGCCGTCGGGGCGTGCGGGCTGATCGTCACGGCGTTATTGTTGATGTACTCCATCGATAGCGCGTTGAATACCATCTGGCGCAGTAAACGAGCGCGACCCAAAATTTACTCGTTTGCCGTGTACTGGATGATTTTAACGCTGGGGCCGCTGTTGGCAGGGGCCAGTCTGGCGATCAGCTCCTATCTGCTCTCTCTGCGCTGGGCGAGCGATCTCAATACTGTCATCGATAATGTGTTGCGTATTTTTCCGCTGCTGTTGTCGTGGATCTCTTTCTGGCTGCTGTACAGCATCGTTCCTACCATCCGTGTACCTAACCGCGACGCGATTGTCGGCGCGTTTGTCGCCGCGCTCCTGTTCGAAGCAGGAAAGAAAGGTTTCGCGCTTTATATCACCATGTTCCCATCATATCAGCTCATTTACGGTGTGCTGGCGGTGATCCCCATTCTCTTTGTTTGGGTCTACTGGACATGGTGTATCGTCTTGCTTGGCGCGGAAATTACTGTCACTCTCGGGGAATACCGAAAATTAAAACAAGCTGCTGAACAAGAAGAAGACGACGAACCATGATTGCATTAATTCAACGCGTAACCCGTGCCAGCGTCACCGTGGAGGGAGAAGTGACGGGCGAAATTGGCGCGGGACTTTTGGTGTTATTGGGTGTCGAAAAGGATGACGACGAACAGAAAGCAAACCGTCTGTGCGAGCGTGTGCTTGGCTATCGCATCTTCAGCGATGCCGATGGCAAGATGAATCTCAACGTGCAACAGGCGGGCGGCAGTGTGCTGGTGGTTTCCCAGTTTACCCTCGCCGCAGATACCGAACGGGGGATGCGCCCAAGCTTCTCAAAAGGCGCATCACCGGATCGCGCAGAGGCGTTATATGACTATTTCGTCGAACGCTGCCGTCAGCAGGAGATGAACACGCAAACAGGGCGCTTCGCTGCGGATATGCAGGTATCGCTGGTCAATGATGGCCCCGTGACATTCTGGTTGCAGGTATGAGCCAGCTTCCAGGTGTGTCACGGGAAACAAGAGAGAGTATCGCTATGTATCACCTTCGGGTTCCACAAACAGAAGAAGAATTAGAGCGCTACTATCAGTTCCGCTGGGAGATGTTGCGTAAACCCCTGCATCAACCGAAAGGTTCGGAACGCGACGCGTGGGATGCGATGGCGCATCACCAGATGGTCGTCGACGAGCAGGGTAATCTGGTGGCAGTAGGGCGGCTGTATATTAATGCCGATAACGAAGCGTCCATCCGTTTTATGGCCGTTCATCCCGACGTGCAGGACAAAGGGTTAGGCACGCTGATGGCGATGACTCTGGAGTCGGTGGCGCGTCAGGAAGGCGTTAAGCGCGTGACCTGTAGCGCCCGTGAAGACGCGGTGGAGTTTTTCGCCAAGCTGGGGTTTGTTAATCAGGGAGAAATCACCACGCCAACCACCACGCCGATTCGCCATTTTTTGATGATTAAACCTGTCGCCACTCTGGATGATATTTTGCATCGCGGCGACTGGTGCGCGCAGCTGCAACAGGCGTGGTACGAACATATCCCGCTAAGCGAAAAAATGGGCGTGCGCATTCAGCAATATACCGGGCAAAAATTTATCACCACCATGCCGGAAACAGGCAATCAGAATCCGCATCACACGCTGTTTGCCGGGAGTTTATTCTCGCTGGCAACGCTCACTGGTTGGGGGCTTATCTGGCTGATGCTGCGCGAACGCCACCTCGGCGGAACGATTATTCTGGCGGATGCGCATATCCGCTATAGCAAACCGATTAGCGGAAAACCCCATGCGGTAGCCGACCTTGGTGCCTTAAGTGGCGATCTCGACCGTCTGGCGCGCGGACGAAAAGCACGGGTGCAGATGCAAGTAGAAATCTTTGGCGACGAGACGCCGGGTGCAGTGTTTGAAGGCACGTATATCGTTCTGCCCGCGAAGCCATTTGGTCCGTATGAAGAGGGCGGAAACGAAGAAGAGTAGGGGCGTTTTACTTGACTGAAAAGGTTTTCAATCTGAAAACCTTTTCTGGGCCCTGGTCCGGAGTTACCTTCCCGCTCTCCAGGCAACATCCCGTAGCGCCGATCGCGCAGCCTCACTGATACCACCTAACTGAAAAAATCCGTGGATAACGCCAAGGTAGCGTTGGCAGGTGCATTGCACTCCTTGCCCTGTCATGCGGTGATACAACGCTTCACCTTCATCGCAAAGTGGGTCGTATTCAGCGGTAATGATATGTACAGGTGGCAAGCCATTGAAATCATTGCGCCAAATAGGGCTGGCTTCAGGATGCCTGCGTTCAATGCCTGGCAGGTACATCTCAAAGCCGCTCAGTAAAGTGTCGCGTGTGATGATGTAATCGTGACCATTGCGTATGTAGCTTTCGAAATGCGCAGTCGCATCAAGCATAGGATAAATTAAGATGAGTTGTGCTGGTTGCCACTCGCCAGCACGCTTCAATCGCAAAGCAGTTACCAGCGCCAGATGCCCTCCCGCACTGTCACCGGCAAGAGTTATTCGTTGTTTATCAACGCCGAGTTGTTCGGCGTGTTGCCGGACTAATTCTGCACCTCGTTGTGCATCATCATGGGCGGCGGGGAAAGTATGTTCCGGTGCCAGCCGATACTGGACGGCAATAATCCGACATTGCCCGTAATAGGCTAACTGGCGCAGCTGGTTGTCGTGAGTTGCGAACCCGCCGCTAACAAAACAGCCACCGTAGTAATAAATTATCGTCGGGAGTAATGTCGGGGCATTCAGCGGTGACACTATTCGTAAGGTCATCCCTTCAAGTTCGATAGTCTGAATATCTACCCGCGTTTCTGTCTCACCCGCAAGGACAGCGCTGGCGATATAGCCCTCTCTGCGCTGCGTAATACTTTGTTGGCGCGATGAGGGGCGACCCGCAGCGATAAACTCTTCGACTAACTCTGCAATTCCTTTTTCCAGTGCCATAGTAGAACTCATTTTGCTGTATGAATGTACAGTTTTATACACCCGTTTTTGCTGGATGGATACAGGGAAATTCACGGGCGTGAAAAATCTGGAAAGCACCTCGCAAATGTAAAGACAAACCCGGCAGAGACGTGGTTTTGCTGGAGCACTATCAGTAAGCTAGTGGTTTCAATGGTACGTCAATGACGTACAAAAAGGATTGTTACTCTAAGCCAATGGTGTATAATTATGCTCTTCATCGAAACGGAAATTTTTACTGAAGATGTTCAAAAACTGCTGAACGACGATGAATTCAGTCGTTTTCAGTTTTTCCTGGCCTTGAATCCTGACTATGGTGAGGTAATACCTGAAACTGGTGGGTTAAGAAAGGTTCGATGGGTCTCAGGAGGAAAGGGGAAACGTGCTGGTGTCAGGGTTATTTACTTTCATCAGGTTAAACATTATGAGATCAGATTACTGCTTATTTATCGTAAGGGTATTAAAGATGATCTGTCTCCCCAGGAAAAAGCAATGCTCCGGTTGTTAAATACGAGGTGGTAAATGGATAAGGCACTTTTTGAGCGGTTGACTCACAGCATGGCCCAGATGAATGAAATTATTGAAGGAACGCGACAGCCTTCACGTACTTTTGAAGTTGATGCTATGAAAATCAAAGAAATACGCCGCGCTTCAGGGTTGTCACAATCTAAATTTGCCGATCTTATTTCCGTAAGCGTAGACACGTTGCGTAACTGGGAGCAGGGGCGACGTTCACCGACCGGGCCTGCAAAGGCTTTGCTGCGAGCGATTGCCAATGATCCGCAACATGTGCTGCAAGCACTTAACCGTTAGAGGCATGGTTATGCCATACAGAAAGCACCAGCATTCAGAACTCCTATGAAAGCGGCATAGTGCCGCCTGCTCAGGAGTTTTGCTATGACCCGTAATCGTGCTGAACGTCGCCATCATATGGTGCGATTAAAAAAAATCCGCTGTCGTTATCGCACTGCAGGCGATGGAAGCAAAAAAGCATCAGGTATTTGCTTTCGTACTCCCTGTATTTGTTCTTGTTGGATGTGTGGGCATCGACGCTATCATAATGGTCCCCGCGTATCGGAAATTCGTGCAAAAGCACGCTATGCGAATTAAGGGAAAATGATGAACTATTTTAAGGAAGCACATTTTTAGAACTCTTAACAGGAGACTAAAAATGTCCACGTTTAATACGCGTAAAGATAGGGATCGTAATGGTAAAGCGAAGCCGCATAAGCATTCAGGGATCCCAACACTTACAGGTAAATGGCGTCACCCTTCAATGGATTGTTGGGTAAACTACAGTACACCGGGCGATCATGAATGGAAGCGGCTCTATACTACGCTTCGCCGTCGCGCAGATGATCGACGCCAATGTCATCGGGTAATGCAGGGGGATGATCCGGAAGGAATCGTCTGGTTCCCGGACTGTTATCCACAAATTTACTACTACTAACAATTAAAGACCGGTTGGTGCGGCACTGACCGGTCGTTATGAATGGTAGATTTCACCTTAAACCCTGGTGCGGTAAAGCTGCTGACTTTTTCGGGTACACCATCCTGATGAAGCAAATGAAGACCCAATCAAAAAATATTCTTGAATATAAAATATTTATAGCATCCATAATTCATCCTTATTATTTGTTGTTTCTTTTCTGTAGATGTGCCCCCGCTTAATTAAAAGTAATAAACCATTTTTGAGTAACAATTGAAATAACTGAAACTGTTACATTATCTTTGGATGCCGTCTCGCAAAAACAAAACAATATGAAAAAATCCGCTTTCGTTAATTAACTTTCCGGCGTAATTTTCGCACATACATTAATGAGTAATATATGTAAGGTGGTGGTAATGGCGATGAATACGGTTTTTCTTCATTTATCAGAAGAGGCAATTAAACGGCTGAACAAGCTTCGGGGATGGCGTAAGGTTTCGCGCTCTGCAATTTTACGCGAAGCGGTAGAGCAATATCTGGAGCGGCAGCAATTTCCGGTGCGTAAGGCAAAAGGCGGCAGGCAAAGGGACGAGGCAGTTGGTGTTGAAGAACTATGTAAGCAGCATAAGGAATGACAAAAGTTTTTTTATTCATGAATATAAAAAACCAGATGCCCTTATTCTGGTATTAATACAAGGCTGTTTTACTTGAACTTATAATAACTGCAACTGTTACATCATATCTGGAAAACGCCTCGCGAAATACGAGAGATTTTGCGGGAATAGCAGGTGTCGTCACACCCTATGAGCTGTAATCCGGGCGACCAGCGCCACCCGGAAAACGTCAGAGATTACTCCCCTTCACCCGGAAACAGGAACGGGTTAATGGAACTACGGGCATAGCCTTCTTGCTCCATTCGCGCGTCCAGTACCAGAGAGGCGAGGTCATCTGCCACGGCTTCAACTTTCGGTTCTTTTTCCTGATAAAGAATCTTCAGGTAAGTGCCGCAGTCATCGCAGCTTTCGGCTTTAATCGCGGCCTGTTCGTCATCCAGCGACCAGTAATGCAGTTTGCCGCTTTGTTCACAGTTGCTGCATTTTACGCGCACTACGTGCCATTCAGTTTCACACAGGTTGCAGTGCAGGTAACGCAGACCCTGAGTGGTGCCAATTTGCACCATGCTGGACACCGGCATAGAGCCACATACCGGGCAATATTGACGTTGTTCGCCGTATTCAGCGCGGGCTTTGCCGGGGATCAGATTAGCCATCTGCGCCCAGTAGAGCGACAGCGCAGCCCAGATAAACGGCGCTTTATCGCTGCTGACGGACGAGAAATCAGAGGCAAACAGTGCGCTGGCCATATCTTCCAGCTCCTGAGTCGATGCCTTCTCCAGATTCTCAATCACTGCCAGCGCCGGGCCGCTCATTTCAGGTTTCAGCTCAGCAATCAGCGCCATCAGCAGCTTTTGCCAGTGCTTATCACGCGGCAGAACGTGAATATCCAGCGGGGGCTTGCCTTGTGCGCTGGCTTCTTTAATGCGCGTGGTCAGATCCATCTCCAGCGGATGGTCGTACAGCACCACTTCCTGGGCGTGGGCGATAAGCGCAGCAAAGCGCAGGTAATCACCCAGCGGATTATTTTCTGCCAGCTCGCGCAGACGCTCGGCGCGGCGGTTGTATAAATTCTTGAGCCGAGGGAACAATAACGGCGGAATCATATCCGCCGTACGTTTCTCGCTCGAACCCAGCTCATCTTGCGGGATTATGCGAATACTCATTCAGCTTTCTTTTCCGTTGTCTTGCGGACCTCACGGTACCAGCGCGGGTGATGTTTCTTTGCCCATGCGCTGGTCACCCATCCTTCCACCATGGCGGTAATCGTGCCTTTCACCCAAAGGGCGGCGTAGATATGCACCATGATAACCACAATTAACGCCACTGCGGCAAATGAATGCAGCATTAACGCGAATCGGATCACCGGGATTGAGAAAGCAGGCGCAAAATAAGGACGCCAGATAATCACGCCGCTCACCAGCAACAGGACCAGGAAAATAATCGCCGCCCAGAAAACGCATTTCTGACCGAAGTTATAACGCCCGGTGTCACCTACTTCCTCGTTGACGACGATCTTACGAATATTCTTCGCCCAAAAGATATCATCCCGATTGATTAGGTTGTGATGCCAGTAACGGAAAAACATGATGATGAACGAGGCAAACATAACCACGCCGACAAACGGGTGCAGAATTCGCGCCAGCTGCGGTGTGCCCATGATTTGCATCAACCAGTTGAAGGACGGGAACAAAAAGCCCAGCCCGCTCACCGCCGCCAGGATGAAGCAGAAGGCGGTGATCCAGTGGTTGATACGTTCCGGCGCGGTGTAGCGCACGATGGTGTCACGTCGTTTCATTTGCGCTCCTCGTCTTTCTCTTCGTGCAGATTATTCTCTTCCTCATCCGCACGGTTCGGACCGACACCCACGTAGTGGAAGATACTGGCTGCGAAGGTAGCCGCAAAGCCAACAGCTGCGAGCGGTTTCCAGATGCCTTTCCAGAATTTCACGGTTTCGCTGATTTCCGGGTTCTCCGGCAAGCCATGATACAGATTTGGCTTGTCAGCATGGTGCAGCACGTACATAACATGTGTACCACCGACGCCTGCCGGGTCGTACAAACCCGCATTGTCGTAACCACGGGTTTTCAGCTCCGCCACGCGCTCGCTCGCCAGCGTTTTCATCGACTCTTTCGTACCGAAGTGAATCGCGCCCGTTGGGCAGGTCTTCACGCAGGCCGGTTCTTGCCCAACCACCACGCGGTCAACGCACAGCGTACATTTGTAGACGCGGTTGTCTTCCGGGTTGAGGCGCGGAATGTCGAACGGACAGCCCGCAATGCAATAACCGCAGCCGATGCACTGCTCGGACTGGAAGTCGACGATACCGTTGGCATACTGAATAATTGCCCCTTCCGCCGGGCACGCTTTCAGGCAGCCTGGATCGGAACAGTGCATACAGCCGTCTTTGCGGATCAGCCATTCCAGTTTGTCGTTCTGCTCCACTTCCGAGAATCGCATCACCGTCCACGATTTGGCACTTAAATCATTGGGGTTGTCGTACACCCCAATGTTATTGCCGACGGTATCGCGAATGTCGTTCCACTCTGAACACGCCACCTGACAGGCTTTACAGCCGATACAGGTGGTGACGTCGATGAGTTTCGCCACTTCTTCCTGGAAGTCCCGCGCCTGAGGCGCGGGGGTCAGACCGTTAGTCGCGGAACGACGAATGATATCTTGCGATTGATAAGCCATATGTCGTCTCCGTTACACCTTTTCCACATTCACAAGGAAGGACTTAAACTCCGGCGTCTGCGTGTTCGCATCACCGACGAATGGCGTCAACGTATTGGCAATAAAGCCTTTTTTCGCAACACCTTCATAGCCCCAGTGAATCGGAATACCGATGGTATCGATATCTTTGCCGTTTGCTTTCAGCGTGCGAATACGTTTGGTCACTACCGCTTTGGCTTTGATATAGCCACGGTTGGAGGAGACTTTCACAGTATCGCCTTGGGCAATGCCAAGTTTATTCGCCAGCGACTCCCCGATTTCCACAAACTGCTCTGGTTGCAAAATCGCGTTCAACAGCGCGTGTTTGGTCCAGTAGTGGAAGTGCTCGGTCAGACGATAGGTGGTTCCGACATACGGGAACTTATCGGCTTTACCTAATGCTTCGGCATCGTCTTTAAAGATACGCGCCGCCGGATTCGAGATAACGTTTGGATGCAGCGGGTTAGTTCCCAGCGGCGTTTCAAACGGCTCGTAGTGTTCCGGGAACGGACCTTCCGCCATCTTATCGAGGGCAAACAGACGTCCCATGCCTTCCTGCTGCATGATAAACGGCCCTACGCCGCTGCCCGGAGGCGCTGCGCTGTAATCCGGAATATCCCAGCCGGTCCACTTAGTGCCGTCCCATTTCAGCAACTGACGCTTCGGATCCCACGGGTTACCCTGCGGATCTGCGGAGGCGCGGTTATACAGAATGCGGCGGTTAAGCGGCCATGCCCATGCCCAGCCCAGCGTGTTACCGAGGCCAGACGGATCGGCGTTATCACGACGCGCCATCTGGTTGCCTTCCGGCGTCCAGCTACCGGCGAAAATCCAGCAGCCACAGGAGGTTGTGCCGTCATCGCGCAGTTGGGCGAACGAGCTAAGTTGTTGGCCTTTCTTGACGATAACCGCACCGGTTGCCGGGTCGGTAATATCGGCCAGCGCTTTGCCGTTGCTCTCCATTGCCACTTCTTCTGAAGATGGCTCATGCGGAATGGCGTAGTTCCAGGTCATGTTCAGCACCTGGTCCGGGTTCGCGCCACCCTGTTCGGCATACATCTTGCGCAAGCGCAGGAAGATACCGGAGAGGATCTCGCCATCAGTCAGCGCAATCCCCGGGGCGTCCGCACCTTTCCAGTGCCACTGTAACCAGCGACCTGAGTTAACGATAGAACCGTTCTCTTCCGCGAAGCAGGTCGATGGTAGACGGAACACTTCGGTCTGGATCTTCGACGAGTCAACTTCGTTCAGCTCACCGTGGTTCTGCCAGAAGTTAGAGGTTTCAGTGTTCAGCGGGTCGATAGTCACGAGGAATTTCAGCTTCGACAGACAGCCGATCACTTTGTTTTTGTTCGGGAATGAGGCAACAGGGTTAAAGCCCTGGCAGATATAGCCATTGACCTTGCCCTCTTTCATCATCTCGAAGTATTGCAGGACGTCGTAGCCTTTATCCCACTTCGGCAACCAGTCAAAGCCCCAGCTATTTTCCGCCGTCGCTTTATCACCAAAGAAGGCCTTCATCATAGAGACGAAGAATTTCGGGTAGTTGCCCCAGTAGTTGACCTGGCCTTCCAGCAGTGGTTTTGGCGTGTTGGCAGCGAGGTAAGTTTGCAGATCGGTCTGCTTCTCGCTTGGCAACGTCATGTAACCTGGCAGACTCTGCGACAGCAGCCCCAGGTCGGTCAGCCCCTGAATATTGGAGTGACCGCGCAGGGCGTTAACGCCGCCGCCTGCCATCCCCATGTTGCCGAGCAGCAGCTGGATCATCGCCATCGTACGAATGTTTTGCGCACCAATGGAGTGTTGCGTCCAGCCGAGCGCGTAAAGGAACGAGGCAGTTTTATCGTGAGCACTGGTCTCTGCGATGTATTCGCAGACTTTCAGGAACGCGTCTTTCGGCGTACCACAGATGTTTTCAACCACATCTGGCGTATAACGGGAAACGTGCTGTTTCAGCAAGTTCCACACGCAGCGCGGATGTTGCAGCGTGGTATCGCGTTTGGCGAAGCCGTTTTCGTCCAGCTCGTAGGTCCAGCTGGATTTATCGTACTTGCGTTTTTCCGCGTCGTAGCCGGTGAACAGGCCATCTTCAAAGCCGTAATCCTCACGCACGATCAGGCTAGCGTTGGTATAGGCTTCGGTGTATTCGCGGTTGAATTTTTCATTGTTCAGCAGGTACAGCAATACGCCTGACAGGAAAGCAATGTCAGTCCCGGAACGAATAGGGGCATAGTAGTCAGCCACCGCCGCCGTACGCGTAAAGCGAGGATCGATCACAATCAGCTTCGCGCCGTTGTGAATTTTGGCTTCCATCGCCCAGCGGAACCCGACCGGGTGAGCTTCAGCGGCATTACCGCCCATCACCACGACGAGGTTGGCATTCTTGATGTCGACCCAGTGGTTGGTCATCGCACCGCGACCAAATGTTGGAGCAAGACTTGCTACCGTTGGTCCGTGTCAGACACGCGCCTGGTTGTCGACCGCGAGCATACCCAGCGCGCGGGAGAATTTTTGCGTTAAATAGCCGGTTTCGTTACTCGACGCGGAAGCACACAGCATCCCGGTGGAGAGCCAGCGGTTAACAGTCACGCCTTCGGCGTTTTGCGCAATGTAGTTCGCATCGCGGTCTTCTTTCATCAGTTTGGCGATGCGATCAAACGCCTCTTCCCAACTGATTTGTTGCCATTTATCAGAACCTGGCGCACGGTATTCCGGAAACTTCAGGCGGCTTTCGGAGTGGATGAAATCCACCAGGCCAGCGCCTTTCGGACAAAGTGCTCCGCGGTTGACCGGGTGATCCGGGTCACCTTCGATATGGAAGATAGATGCTTTGGCGTTTTTTGCTCCGTCACCGAGGCTGTACATCAACAGCCCACAGCCTACGGAACAATAGGTGCAGGTATTACGGGTTTCGCGGGTGCGCAGCAGTTTATACTGCCGGGTTTCCGCGAGTGCTACGCTGGGTGCAAAACCCAGTGCCGCTGCCGTGGTGCCTGCCATACCGCCAGCGCAGATCTTAAAGAACTGCCTTCTGCTGACCTGCATGGATTGCTCCTTGTTTCGACATTGTCACGTCCCATTTACATTCGCTTGCTGCGTGTGCAGGGAGTGGGAGTTATTTTTCTTTGCGGAAGGGGCCGCAAAGGTCCAGAATTGGCTCAATTTCCCTCCATCCAGGAAGGGTTTGTAACAGAATACCATAATGTTGGTGTGTGTGTTCTTATCTGGTTAAGAGAAAGTGAAAAAAACACAGCAAAAAGAAATCGAAAATGTGACAAGTGTCACAGGTGTTCGTCAAATTGAGTTATGGCGGCGTGATGATTTACAACACCCACGGTTAGATGAGGTGGCGGAAGAGGTTCCCGTTGCGCTGGTCTACAACGGCATTTCGCATGTAGTGATGATGGCGTCACCCAAAGACCTTGAGTACTTTGCGCTCGGTTTTTCGCTTTCCGAGGGGATTATCGAAAGTCCGCGCGATATCTTCGGTATGGATGTCGTTCCTTCCTGTAATGGTCTGGAAGTGCAAATTGAGCTTTCCAGCCGCCGCTTTATGGGGTTGAAGGAGCGTCGCCGGGCACTGGCGGGACGTACGGGATGTGGCGTGTGCGGCGTGGAGCAACTTAATGACATCGGAAAACCGGTGCAGCCGCTACCGTTCACCCAGACGTTTGATCTCAACAAACTGGATGATGCATTACGTCATCTCAATGATTTTCAGCCAGTGGGGCAACTGACCGGTTGTACTCACGCCGCCGCCTGGATGTTGCCATCTGGCGAACTGGTCGGCGGGCATGAAGACGTGGGTCGCCATGTGGCGCTGGATAAACTGTTAGGCCGCCGGTCACAAGAAGGGGAAAGCTGGCAGCAAGGTGCGGTGCTGGTTTCCAGCCGTGCCAGTTATGAAATGGTGCAAAAGTCGGCGATGTGCGGCGTAGAGATTTTGTTTGCGGTGTCTGCCGCGACCACGCTTGCTGTAGAAGTGGCTGAGTGCTGTAATCTGACACTGGTAGGTTTTTGTAAACCGGGTCGGGCAACGGTTTATACCCATCCGCAGCGTTTGAGCAATTAATTAAAATAAGTCCTGCGATATATATTAAATTACAGGACTTATTCATTTCGTGAATTTTGTTATTTTTTTATAAACAAAACGCGTGTAGTGGCGTTAACGCCTGCGCTGCAACCTATTGATGGCGTGGCGGTGAGTTATATTGATGCTGCCGTAGCGTTGGGTAATACCATTAACGAAATGGATAAATATTACACCCAGGAAAATTATAAAGACGATGCGTTTGAGAAAGGGAAAACATTCCACTACTACTCTCTGGCAGTCATGATTTCAGCGAAACAAATTAATAACCTGATATCGCAAGATAAGTTTGATGCAGAAGCGGCAATGAAGAAAGTGTCTGAACTGGAAACGCTGGTGGCGCAGGCCAAAGAAGCGGATAAAAGCGGCATGAATTTCTCGTTTATTAATTCGGCAGGCCAGTATCAACTCGAGGCTAAAAAATACGTTCGCCGCATCAGAGATAAAGTCCCGTACTCTGACTGGGATAAAGAGCAACTTCAGGACGCAAACTCAAGCTGGATGGCCGAAGACTCATTTCCACGAGCGTTATGCGATTACAACGAAATGGTCGATGAAATATTTCAGTTAATTGTAATCGCGGGGCGGGTTTGTGATGAGCACGGATATGTCACGAAGTCGTAACAATATAAAGCAGAGTGAAGGATAAATTTTGTGAATAAAGTATCATTATTTAATGATTTTGTGAATGTTAAAATGTCTCAGATAATTTGTTTAAGCGTTATTTATATTTGTGGCTTATGAGTCAGCGTGAATCATATCTAATATTTTTTACGATATTTAGTTAAAAACGGCACTATTGTTATATTCCTCACGTTCCAGGAAATCAGCGGATTTACTCATATTATGCGGCGGGATACTATCCATCGGCCTGCTGAAGTTGGATTAAAAATTCGAAAGTGCACACCTTATATTTCTCTATATACGTATTCCTTTTGGAAAGCGTAGGGTCTCCTTTATTTCAGGGAACGTAAATAATGAAAAAATCGACATTATCTTTAGCCATCGGTTTATTATTGGCATGTAGTACCGGTATGGCAAAAACACAGCATTTAACGCTGGAACAACGCATGGCATTGCTGGAAGAACGCCTGGAAGCGGCAGAAATGCGGGCAGCAAAAGCAGAGGGGCAGGTTAAACAGCTTCAGACACAACAAGCCGCCGAGATCCGCGAAATTAAAACCGCACAGGGCAACACGCCGGTAAACGGTCAATCAACGACGGAGTCAGAGAAGAAAAACGCCACCCCGCCTAATCTCCTGCTTTCAGGGTATGGCGATTTAAAAATCTACGGTGACGTAGAATTTAATATGGATGCGGAAAGTAATCATGGCCTGCTGGCAATGACCAACGCTGATGTGAATAGCGATCCCACTAATGAACAGTGGAATCTCAATGGTCGTATTCTGTTAGGTTTTGATGGTATGCGAAAACTGGATAATGGCTATTTCGCTGGGTTCTCCGCACAACCGCTGGGGGATATGCACGGTTCAGTAAATATCGATGATGCGGTTTTCTTCTTTGGCAAAGAAAACGACTGGAAGGTCAAAGTAGGCCGTTTTGAAGCCTACGATATGTTCCCGCTGAATCAGGATACCTTTGTTGAACATTCCGGTAATACTGCGAACGATCTTTATGACGATGGCAGCGGTTATATCTATATGATGAAAGAGGGCCGCGGACGTTCTAACGCTGGCGGTAATTTCCTCGTCAGCAAACAACTCGATAACTGGTATTTTGAATTAAACACGTTACTGGAAGACGGAACATCTTTATATAACGACGGTAATTATCATGGACGCGATATGGAACAGCAGAAAAATGTTGCTTATCTGCGTCCGGTAATTGCCTGGTCGCCGACGGAAGAATTCACCGTTTCCGCAGCGATGGAAGCGAATGTGGTAAATAATGCTTATGGTTATACCGATAGCAAGGGTAATTTTGTCGATCAGTCCGATCGTACCGGTTATGGCATGAGTATGACCTGGAATGGCCTGAAAACCGATCCGGAAAATGGCATCGTGGTTAATCTTAATACCGCCTATTTAGATGCTAATAATGAAAAAGATTTCACGGCAGGGATTAACGCGCTGTGGAAACGTTTCGAGCTGGGTTATATCTATGCACATAATAAGATTGATGAATTTAGTGGCGTGGTTTGTGATAACGATTGCTGGATTGATGATGAAGGAACATACAACATTCACACCATTCATGCGTCTTATCAGTTCGCTAATGTGATGGATATGGAGAACTTTAATATTTACCTCGGCACGTATTACTCCATTCTGGATAGCGACGGCGATAAGATACACGGCGACGATAGTGATGACCGTTACGGCGCACGCGTTCGCTTTAAATACTTCTTCTGATGAAAGGGCGGTGCTGGATATTTTCCGGCACCGCAACTCATTAAGGCAGGTAAAACACTTCTTGCAGTTCGCTACTGACTGGGCTGTTATCCGCATTAGCGGGCATAACGTCGGTCATATATTTCCACCAACGTTGGCAAACATCTGTACTGGCAACCGCATTCCACCGTTCTTCAGATTCAATCTCTACCGTGGCAAATAGCAGATTATGCGCTTTGTCGAGATAGATGGCGTAGTTATGCGCACCGTGAGATTTCAGCACTGCTTCCAGTTCCGGCCAGATTGGATTATGCCGACGCTGATACTCTTCGTGGGCGTCGGGGTTAACCTGCATGACAAAGGCTTTGCGGATCATGTTTGCTCCTTACAGCGCCAGCGCACTGGCGAGTGGTGTAACGCCGAAACGCTGGCCGAGCGCTATCAACTCTTCACGGCTGATGGTCTGTTTCATGCCGCCCATCGAATAAACCTTCACTAATATTTGTGCTGATTTTTCTGCGGTGTCGATTAAACCGAAGGTTTCATCCAGTGTCGGTCCGGAACCGAACACACCGTGGAAGGGCCACAACACCAGCGAATGTTTTTGCATCTCTTGTGCAGTTGCCTGGCCGATTTCGTCCGTGCCGGGTACCATCCACGGCAGAATGCCAACGCCATCCGGGAATACCACCAGACACTCGGTGCTGCCTTCCCACAGTTGGCGAGTGAAGACCGCGGTGTCGTTTTCCAGCACGTAGGTGAGAGCGATCAGGTTGGTGGCGTGGCAGTGTATGATCACCCGATCTTTGCCGTTGGTGGCTTTAATGCGCTCGCAGTGGGAGAGAAAGTGAGCCGGAAGTTCGGAAGTGGGGACGGCTTCGTTGGTTAACCCCCAAAGAATGTGGTAGCCCGCGCCGTCGCTGTCGACTTTTACGATGCCTAAGTTAGCCGCAGGATCAAGCTGGACGTTACGGAAGAATTTGCCGGAGCCGGTGACAATAAACGGTGTATTTGCCAGTAAAGGCATGGGCTGGCTGAGCGGGATATAGCGCGGTTGTTGGTGAAAATTGTCGTGATATGGTGCGATATCGGCGTCATCCAGGCGCAGCGTCAGGTTGCCGCCGTTGCGCTCGTCCCAGCCTTTCAGCCAGGCATCGGTGGTGGCTTTGATCATTCCCTGGACAAACCAGGACTGGGTTATGTTTTGCATGTTCTGTGTTCCTGTTAATTGGACGTCCGTGCCTGTTGCCGGATGTACGATCTGTAGGCCGGATAAGGCACTTGTGCCGCATCCGGCAATCAATGCCTGATGCGACGCTGTCGCGTCTTATCAGGCCTACAACTGTTGCTGACCCGTAGGCCGGATAAGGCACTCGTGCCGCATCCGGCAATCAATGCCTGATGCGACGCTGTCGCGTCTTATCAGGCCTACAACTATTGCCGACCCGTAGGCCGGATAAGGCACTTGTGCCGCATCCGGCAATCAATGCCTGATGCGACGCTGTCGCGTCTTATCAGGCCTACAACTATTGCCGACCCGTAGGCCGGATAAGGCACTTGTGCCGCATCCGGCAATCAATGCCTGATGCGACGCTGTCGCGTCTTATCAGGCCTACAACTATTGCCGACCTGTAGGCCGGATAAGGCACTTGTGCCGCATCCGGCAGTGTTTACCCGCGGCGACTCAAAATTTCTTTCTCATAAGTCCGCACGTTCTCCAGCCATTCGCTACCCGCTGGCGTATCGTGACGCTGACAATACATTTCCCATACCGCCTGCCACGGCAACGATTTCTGCTCTTCCAGTAGCGCCAGACGCGCAGTGTAATCGCCCGCCGCTTCCAGCTTGCGTAGTTCAGCGGTAGGTTCCAGCAACGCACGCAGCAGGGCTTTTTTCATATTGCGTGTACCAATGACCCACGCGGCAATGCGGTTGATAGAGGCATCGAAGAAGTCGAGGCCGATATGCACCCGGTCGAACAGATCGTGACGAACAATCTCACTGGCAATCGCCTGGGTTTCATCATCCAGCAGCACTACGTGATCGCTGTCCCAGCGAACCGGACGGCTGACGTGCAGCAGCAACTGCGGCACATACAGCATGGCGGCGGAAATCTTGTCGGAAATCACTTCAGTCGGGTGGAAATGCCCGGCGTCCAGGCACAGCGCCGTCTGGCGGCTGGTGGCATACCCCAGGTAAAACTCATTGGAGCCAACCGTGTAGCTCTCCGCGCCAATGCCAAACAATTTGCTCTCAACGGCGTCGATATGGTGCGCAGGGTTTAGCTTCTCGCTGATCACTTCATCCAGTGCTGCCAGCAAACGCTGACGCGGGGCGAGGCGGTCAACGGTGATATCTTTCATGCCATCCGGGATCCAGATGTTCATCACCGACGGTGTGCCGAGTTGCTCACCAAAATAGGCTGAAACACGGCGGCTGGCTTTACAGTGGTCAATCCAGAACTGGCGAATGCGGTCGTCGGCATGGGAAAGCGTAAAGCCATCGGCGCTTAGCGGATGTGAAAAACAGGAGGGGTTAAAATCCAGACCGAGCTGATTGGCTTTCGCCCATTCAACCCAGTTTTTGAAGTGCTCTGGTTTGATCTGGTCGCGCGAGACTGGCGTGTCTGATTCCAGATAGATGGCATGTAAATTAAGCCGTTTCGGCCCTGGAATCAGCCGCATAGCCTGTTCCAGATCGGCACGTAGCTCACTGGCATTACGCGCTTTGCCCGGATAATTACCAGTAGCCTGAATACCACCGGTCAGCAAACCTTCCGGGTTTTCAAAACCGGAAACATCATCGCCCTGCCAGCAGTGCATTGAAACGGGTAAACGATCAAGTTGGCGCAGTGCCTCCTCGACATCAATCCCTACTGCCGCGAAACGCTGTTTCGCAAGCTCCCAGGCCTGTTCCAGTTGAGTGGTCATGCGCAAAGCTCCTTTGTCTGTCGTGTAGAGTGAATCTGCGCCACATAGTGGGCAATTTCACTGTCAGGATTAGGGGTAAAGGTGGTCAGATTCGCGGTAGTGCTGACGACCTGACGGAAATCATCCACATTGTTGAGTTCATCCAGCGTCATTAACTGGATGCCGATATTGCCGAGCGTCGAGGCTTCAACAGGCCCTGCGATCACCCGAATACCGCAGGCATCGGCACACAGCTGGTTGAGCAGCGTGTTCTGGCAGCCGCCGCCGACAATATGCAGTTGCGAGAAATCTTCACCACGCAGCTGCGCCAGCTCATGCAACACATCGGCATACAGCAGCGCCAGACTGTCGAAAATACAGCGCGCCAGTTCAGCATCACTTTCCGGGATCGGTTGCGCCGTTTCCCGACACGCAGCCTGAATTTCGCTGCACATCTCGTCAGGATTAATAAAGCGATCGTCATTGGGATTGATGATGAAGCGGCAGGCCGGAAGTGCCTGTGTTGCGGCGATAAGCGCCGGAAGATCGTTGATTTGCCGCTCCTGAAGCACTCGCTGAAGCAGCCATAAGCCCATAATATTTTTCAGCACCCGATAGCGACCTTCCGCCCCGCCTTCATTGGTGATATTGGCTGCCAGCGCCGTGTCATTGGTAAATGGCGTCTGGCTTTCGAAGCCCATCAATGACCAGGTGCCAGAAGAGAGATAAGCGGCGCGTGAACCGTTTAACGGCGAGGCGATAACCGCGCTGGCGGTATCATGGCTGGCAACGGCGACCACCGGAATCTCATTACCCTGCGGGCAAATCCAGTGACCTATGACATTACCCGGATGCGTCGGGCGACCAAACCAGGCTTTGTTGGCACCGCTCCACGCCAGTAGCGACTCGTCCCAGTCGTCGCTATTGATATTGACCAGTTGCGTGGTCGTGGCGTTGGTATATTCCCAGTTCATCTTGCCGGTCAGGCGATAACTAAAGTAATCCGGTATCAGCAAAGCGTGAGCAATGTGTGGAATAAGTTCTGGTTGCTGCTCTGTCAGTGCACGTAGCTGATAGATCGTATTGAAGGGCAGAAACTGGATGCCGCTACGTTGATAAATATCGCGTTTGCCGAGTTGTTGTTGTGCCTGCGCCATTAGGCCATTGGTGCGGCTATCGCGATAAGCAACGGGCAGGCCCACACGCTGACCCTGTTGGTCGAGCAGCACAAAGTCCACGCCCCAGGTATCAATCCCAATGCTATCGATACGAATCCCTTCCTCGCACACCTTGTTTAATCCAAGGCGAATGGCACTTTCCAGGCTATCCACATTCCAGGTGACATAACCGTTCTGGCTATGCAGGCCATTGTTAAAACGATGGATTTCGCGCAGCGTCAGGCTGCGGCATTCACGCTCGTAACGCGCCAGCATCACGCGCCCACTGGATGCGCCGAGATCGACGGCGACACAATTGCGAAAGGTCATAATGTGATCCTGCTGAATTTCATTACGACCAGTCTAAAAAGCGCCTGAATTCGTGACCTTCTCGTTACTGACAGGAAAATGGGCCATTGGCAACCAGGGAAAGATGAACGTGATGATGTTCACAATTTGCTTCATTGTGGTGATGTGATGCTCACCGCATTTCCTGAAAATTCACGCTGTATCTTGAAAAATCGACGTTTTTTACGTGGTTTTCCGTCGAAAATTTAAGGTAAGAACCTGACCTCGTGATTACTATTTCGCCGTGTTGACGACATCAGGAGGCCAGTATGACCGTATTATATAGTGTGGATTTTTTTCCGTCTGGTAACGCGTCCGTGGCGATAGAACCCCGGCTCCCGCAGGCGGATTTTCCTGAACATCATCATGATTTTCATGAAATTGTGATTGTCGAACATGGCACGGGTATTCATGTATTTAATGGGCAGCCCTATACCATCACCGGTGGGACGGTCTGTTTCGTACGCGATCATGATCGGCATCTGTATGAACATACCGATAATCTGTGTCTGACCAATGTGCTGTATCGCTCGCCGGATCGATTTCAGTTTCTCGCCGGGCTGAATCAGTTGCTGCCACAAGAGCAGGATGGGCAGTATCCGTCTCACTGGCGCGTTAACCACAGCGTATTGCAGCAGGTGCGACAGCTGGTTGCACAGATGGAACAGCAGGAAGGGGAAAATGATTTACCCTCGACCGCCAGTCGTGAAATTCTGTTTATGCAATTACTGCTCTTGCTGCGTAAAAGCAGTTTGCAGGAGAACCTGGAAAACAGCGCATCACGTCTCAACTTGCTTCTGGCCTGGCTGGAGGACCATTTTGCCGATGAGGTGAATTGGGACGCTGTGGCGGATCAATTTTCTCTTTCATTGCGTACGCTGCATCGCCAGCTTAAGCAGCAAACGGGGCTGACGCCTCTGCGTTACCTGAACCGCCTGCGACTGATGAAAGCCCGACATCTGCTACGCCACAGCGAGGCCAGCGTTACTGACATCGCCTATCGCTGCGGATTCAGCGACAGTAACCACTTTTCGACGCTTTTTCGCCGAGAGTTTAACTGGTCACCGCGTGATATTCGTCAGGGACGGGATGGTTTTCTGCAATAACGCGAATCTTCTCAACGTATTTGTACGCCATATTGCGAATAATCAACTTCGTTCTCTGGCCGAGGTAGCCACGGTGGCGCATCAGTTAAAACTTCTCAAAGATGATTTTTTTGCCAGCGACCAGCAGGCAGTCGCTGTGGCTGACCGTTATCCGCAAGATGTCTTTGCCGAACATACACATGATTTTTGTGAGCTGGTGATTGTCTGGCGCGGTAATGGTCTGCATGTACTCAACGATCGCCCTTATCGCATTACCCGTGGCGATCTCTTTTATATTCATGCTGACGATAAACACTCCTACGCTTCCGTTAACGATCTGGTTTTGCAGAATATTATTTATTGCCCGGAGCGGCTGAAGCTGAACCTTGACTGGCAGGGAGCGATTCCGGGATTTAGCGCCAGCGCAGGGCAACCACACTGGCGCTTAGGTAGCGTGGGGATGGCGCAGGCGCGGCAGGTTATCGGTCAGCTTGAGCATGAAAGTAGTCAGCATGTGTCGTTTGCTAACGAAATGGCTGAGTTGCTGTTCGGGCAGTTGGTGATGTTGCTGAATCGCCATCGTTACACCAGTGATTCGTTGCCGCCAACATCCAGCGAAACGTTGCTGGATAAGCTGATTACCCGGCTGGCGGCTAGCCTGAAAAGTCCCTTTGCGCTGGATAAATTTTGTGATGAGGCATCGTGCAGTGAGCGCGTTTTGCGTCAGCAATTTCGTCAGCAGACTGGAATGACCATCAATCAATATCTGCGACAGGTCAGAGTGTGTCATGCGCAATATCTCCTCCAGCATAGCCGCCTGTTAATCAGTGATATTTCGACCGAATGTGGCTTTGAAGATAGTAACTATTTTTCGGTGGTGTTTACCCGGGAAACCGGGATGACGCCCAGCCAGTGGCGTCATCTCAATTCGCAGAAAGATTAATTCGCCATGCCGATGCCGACGATGTTAGCGGCGACAATAATCACCACACAACCGAGGCTCAACACCGTTACCGGACGGCGTCCTGCATTGTTCCACTCTTTCAGCACCAGCCCGACGATACCGCCGCACAATACATAGAAGCTCATATGCAGCATCCAACTGATGTAGTCATACTGCGCCGGAATGCGGGCGTGGCCCCAGGCATAGAAAAAGAATTGCAGATACCACATCAACCCGCCCAGTGCTGAGAGTAACACGTTGTGAATGATCAGCGGTTTTGCCAGCGAGAAGTCGGCTTTTAGCGACAAATCCTTCACTTTTGCCAGACGAATAAAACAGAAACCGAGGTTAATGATCGCGCCGCCTCCCATGATGACAACATAGCTTGGCAGAGCGACATACAGGGGATCGACGCCCAGTGCGGCAGCGGCTTCATGCATCGGTTTTGCGGCGTTCATCGCAAAGGACATCCCGGCAGAGAAAATGCCGCACATCACCGCCAGCACCAGCCCTTTTTTCAGGTTGAACTCTTCGGCTTTAATGCCCATCTTGCGCTCTTTCAACTGCCCGGCGCGAGTCACAATCCCTACGCCAATCAGCGCCACCAGAACGCCGAGCAACGTCATGCGTCCGCCTTCGGTATTAATCAGAACATCGAAATTGCCGTTGATAATTGGCGTCATCAGCGTACCGACAATCAACGTGATACCAATGGCGATACCAATCCCCATCGACATGCCGAGATAACGCATGGTCAGGCCGTAGTTGATATTACCGATCCCCCACATAGCGCCGAACAGAAAAACAGGCAGCAGCGTAGAGAGACTAAACGAGCTGTAATACGCCCAGAAATTCGGCAGTAACAGGGCGCTGATGGCCCACGGCAGGATAATCCACGAAACAATCCCACCAACTGACCACATGGTTTCCCATGACCATTTTTTTACTTTTTTGAACGGAGCGTAAAAACAGGCTGCACTGGCCGCGCCGATCAAATGCCAAAATATCCCCATCGTAATCGCGTTACTCATCTTCTTATCCTCATCATTTTTTCGTCGCGTCACATCTCCGACGAGATGAGTGTAAAAATTGAGCTGTCGATTAACCTTTCGCCTGTTGCCGCCGCTGCCGATTTACTGGCAATCACGGCATTAAGTGGGTGATTTGCTTCACATCTTGGGCATTTTCCTGCAAAACCATACCCTTATGAAAAGTACGGCATTGATAATCATTTTCAATATCATTTAATTAACTATAATGAACCAACTGCTTACGCGGCATTAACAATCGGCCGCCCGACAACACTGGAGATGAATATGAGTTATACCCTGCCATCCCTGCCGTATGCTTACGATGCCCTGGAACCGCACTTCGATAAGCAGACCATGGAAATCCACCACACCAAACACCATCAGACTTACGTCAACAACGCCAACGCGGCGCTGGAAAACCTGCCAGAATTTGCCAACCTGCCGGTTGAAGAGCTGATCACCAAACTGGACCAGCTGCCAGCAGACAAGAAAACCGTACTGCGCAATAACGCTGGTGGTCACGCTAACCACAGTCTGTTCTGGAAAGGTCTGAAAAAAGGCACCACCCTGCAGGGCGACCTGAAAGCGGCTATCGAACGTGATTTCGGTTCCGTTGATAATTTCAAAGCAGAATTTGAAAAAGCGGCAGCTTCCCGCTTTGGTTCCGGCTGGGCATGGCTGGTGCAAAAAGGCGATAAACTGGCGGTGGTTTCTACTGCTAACCAGGACTCTCCACTGATGGGCGAAGCCATTTCTGGCGCTTCCGGCTTCCCGATTCTGGGCCTGGATGTGTGGGAACATGCTTACTATCTGAAATTCCAGAACCGCCGTCCGGACTACATTAAAGAGTTCTGGAACGTGGTGAACTGGGACGAAGCAGCGGCACGTTTCGCGGCGAAAAAATAATCATTTGACGCCTGCTGCAATGAGGCGTTTACGCCGCATTGCAGCTTAAAAAATGAACCATCGCCAACGGCGGTGGTTTTTTTGTGATCAATTTCAAAATAAAAACAATGATCCGATAAAAATAAAACAGCATTTCAATTGATGTGGTTTTGATCACTTTTATTGATCAAATGAATGTCTATCTTCGTTTCCATCAACACTGATGCTCCGTTGAGGAATGACGCATCAGCCCTTAAAAATATGCCGACAGGTGATGGAAATGCAGATAAAACGCTCGATTGAGAAAATCCCGGGGGGATGATGCTCGTCCCGCTATTCCTTGGCGCACTGTGCCACACCTTCTCGCCGGGGGCGGGGAAATATTTTGGATCATTCACCAACGGGATGATTACCGGTACGGTGCCCATTCTGGCGGTGTGGTTTTTTTGCATGGGGGCGTCAATAAAATTAAGCGCGACGGGAACGGTACTGCGTAAATCCGGTACGCTGGTGGTAACTAAAATTGCCGTCGCGTGGGTGGTTGCGGCAATTGCCTCGCGCATTATTCCGGAACATGGTGTTGAAGTTGGATTTTTTGCCGGACTTTCAACGTTGGCGCTGGTGGCGGCGATGGATATGACCAACGGCGGACTTTACGCTTCCATCATGCAGCAGTACGGCACAAAAGAAGAAGCTGGGGCATTTGTGTTGATGTCGTTGGAGTCCGGGCCGCTCATGACGATGATTATTCTGGGCACTGCCGGGATTGCCTCGTTTGAACCGCATGTTTTCGTCGGCGCAGTATTGCCGTTCCTGGTGGGCTTTGCCCTGGGGAACCTTGACCCTGAGTTACGAGAATTTTTCAGCAAAGCGGTGCAGACGCTGATTCCATTCTTTGCCTTCGCACTGGGCAATACCATTGATTTGACTGTAATTGCCCAGACAGGTTTGCTGGGGATCCTGTTGGGTGTGGCAGTAATTATCGTGACCGGTATTCCGTTGATTATCGCCGATAAATTGATTGGCGGTGGCGATGGCACTGCCGGAATTGCTGCTTCCAGTTCCGCAGGGGCCGCGGTAGCGACACCTGTGCTGATTGCTGAAATGGTGCCTGCGTTTAAACCGATGGCTCCGGCAGCAACTTCGCTGGTCGCGACGGCGGTCATTGTGACTTCGATTCTGGTGCCAATTCTTACCTCTATCTGGTCACGTAAAGTCAAAGCCAGAGTGGCGAAAATCGAAATTTTAGGCACGGTAAAATAAACCTGCTTCCTTAATCCCCACAGCCGGATGAACTAACGTTCGTCCGGTTTTCAATTGCGTTTCTGCCTGGATACTTACCGCGAAAACAGCACGCCTGACATAAAATAAATATGGTCTAATGGGAAAATTTCTCGTGGAGAGGGAACAGATGCGATATCCGGTTGATGTATACACAGGCAAGATTCAGGCTTATCCCGAAGGCAAACCCAGCGCAATTGCCAAAATCCAGGTTGATGGTGAGTTGATGCTGACGGACCTGGGGCTGGAAGGTGACGAACAGGCGGAGAAAAAGATCCACGGCGGGCCAGACAGAGCGCTGTGTCATTATCCTCGTGAGCATTATCTCTACTGGGCGCGGGAATTTCCGGAACAGGCGGAGCTGTTTGTTGCGCCTGCGTTTGGCGAAAATCTCTCAACCGACGGTCTGACGGAAAGTAATGTTTATATTGGTGATATTTTCCGCTGGGGAGAGGCATTAATTCAGGTCAGCCAGCCACGCTCACCTTGCTATAAACTCAATTACCATTTTGATATCAGCGATATAGCGCAGTTGATGCAAAACACGGGTAAAGTGGGGTGGTTGTATAGCGTAATTGCACCAGGGGTGGTATCTGCTGATGCGCCGCTGGAGTTGGTTTCCCGTGTCAGCGATATGACCGTGCAGGAGGCTGCCGCCATCGCATGGCATATGCCGTTTGATGACGATCAGTATCACCGTTTACTCTCCGCCGCAGGGTTATCGAAAAGCTGGACGCGAACGATGCAAAAGCGCCGACTTAGCGGCAAGATCGAAGATTTTTCCCGCCGTTTGTGGGGAAAATAACCCCGGAGTGTAGGCCTGATAAGACGCTATCAGCGTCGCATCAGGCATCCTGCTCAAATGCCGGATGCGGCGTAAACGCCTTATCCTGCCTACAAAACCCATAAATTCAACAGGTTTTGTAGGCCTGATAAGCGTAGTGCATCAGGCATTTTTTTTACCTGAATGTTGACGTTATGACCGCTTATACAGCGGCAACCAAATCACCAGCCGTAAACCGCCCAGCGGGCTGTCTTCTGCCTTCACCCAGCCACGATGCTGCTGAATGGCGGTTTCTACAATCGCCAGCCCCAAACCTGTACCGCCAGATTCACGATCGCGTGCTTCATCGGTCCGATAGAACGGACGGAAAATCTGTTCGCGATCTTCCGGGCTAACGCCAGGACCATCGTCGTCCACCGTAATGGTGATACCGTCTTTATCTACCGCAAAGCCCACTTCAATCTTCGTATGGGAATAACGCAGAGCATTACGAACAATGTTTTCCAGCGCACTTTCCAGGGCGTTCGGGTTGCCGTACAGCGGCCACGGCCCAGGTGGGAAGTTAACCGTCAACGACTTGCCCATTTGCTCGGCTTCGAACGCCGCGTTATCCAGCACTTCACTCCACAACTGGTTGGCTTTGATGGTCTCGCTAACCAGCGCATTTTTCTGCTGATTACGTGACATCACCAACAGATCGTTGATCATGCTGTCCAGACGTTGCGCTTCGGTTTCAATACGCTCCAGTTCCTTGCTTTCACCGCTACGACGGCGCAGTAACGCCGTACCCAGTTGCAGACGCGTCAGCGGGGTGCGCAGTTCGTGAGAGATATCAGAAAGTAGACGCTGCTGAGAGGTCATCATGCGCTCCAGCGCGGTGACCATCTGGTTAAAACTGGCACCGGCGGCAAGGAATTCCTGTGGCCCCGCTTCCAGTTCCGGGTGCTGGCGTAAGTTTCCCTGGGCAACTTCATCGGCAGCGTTTTTCAGCTTACGCGCCGGTTTTGCCAGACTCCAGGCCAACCACAACAGCAGCGGCGTACTGACCAGCATGGTGACAATCAGCAGTAATAGCGGGCGGTCAAACAGTAAGTTAATGAAATCGGATTGAGAACTGCTGGCCGGACGAATCAGATAAAGTTGGTAATTATCTTCGCCATCACGCACGGAGAACGGACCGACCAGTTCCACGCGGCCATACTTTTTCTTCTGCGGATGATCGGCGTTATCGGCCTGACCAATAAAGTTACGAATGATCTGCATTTCGCTGCGTTCAGCGCCGATCACGCGGCCTTCGGTGGTCACCAATAACAAACGCTGTCCTGGCGGTGCCCACTTATCAATCGCCCGGAACAGACGCCGCCACCACATTAAATCGTTGGGCGGATCGTTCGCCAGCTCCGCTTCGACATGCTGCTCAATCATCAGACCCTGACGCTGTTCGCTATCCAGAAGCTCGGTCATCTGGCGTGAATCGAGCTTGGGTAACATCAAAACCAACATCAACACCAGCGCCAGCGTCAGCCAGAAGATGGCGAAGATGCGCGCGGTTAAGCTGCCTATCATGAAGCAGAAACCATCAGATAGCCGCGACCACGCAGGGTTTTAAACCACGGGTGACCATCTTTACGATCCGGCAGTTTACGACGCAGGTTGGAAATGTGCATATCGATAGCGCGGTCGAAAGGCGTCAGGCGCTTGCCCAGCACTTCCTGGCTTAAATGCTCACGGGAAACCACCTGACCCAGATGCTGTGCCAGCAAATAGAGCAGGGTAAACTCAGTACCGGTTAACTCCAGTGTTTGCCCGTCGAAGCTGGCTTCCTGGCGACCAGGATTGAGACTTAAGGCATCAACTTCCAGTGTCGGTGAACCGTTGTCGTTGTTTTGCTGTTGTTCGCTCCAGTGCGAACGGCGCAGGATCGCGCGAATACGTGCCACCAGCTCACGATCATTAAACGGTTTTGGGAGATAGTCATCTGCGCCCAGCTCAAGCCCGAGAACGCGATCAAGTTCACTGCCGCGCGCCGTCAACATAATGACAGGCGTCTGGTGTGTCTGGCGAAGTGCTTTTAATGTGTCGATACCATTTTTCTTCGGCATCATTACATCAAGCAAAAGTAAATCAATGCTGTCGTCCAGAAGATCAAGCGCCTGTTCCCCATCGTGGGCAACAATCACGTTGAAGCCTTCCATCTCGAGCAGCTCCTTTAATAGGGAAGTCAGCTCTCGGTCATCATCAACTAACAGGATTTTATTCATTGTTTAAATACCTCCGAGGCAGAAATTACGTCATCAGACGTCGCTAATCCATGACTTTACGTTGTTTTACACCCCCTGACGCATGTTTGCAGCCTGAATCGTAAACTCTCTATCGTTGAATCGCGACAGAAAGATTTTGGGAGCAAATGATGCGCATAGTTACCGCTGCCGTCATGGCCTCAACGCTGGCAGTCAGTTCATTAAGCCACGCTGCTGAAGTCGGTTCAGGCGATAACTGGCATCCGGGTGAAGAACTTACGCAGCGCAGTACGCAGAGCCATATGTTCGACGGCATAAGTTTAACCGAACATCAGCGTCAGCAGATGCGAGATCTTATGCAACAGGCCCGGCACGAACAGCCTCCTGTTAATGTTAGCGAACTGGAGACAATGCATCGCCTTGTCACCGCAGAAAATTTTGATGAAAACGCTGTGCGCGCACAGGCAGAAAAAATGGCGAATGAGCAAATAGCTCGTCAGGTTGAGATGGCAAAAGTCCGCAACCAAATGTATCGCCTGTTAACGCCGGAGCAGCAAGCGGTTTTAAACGAGAAACATCAACAACGAATGGAGCAGTTGCGCGACGTGACGCAATGGCAAAAAAGTTCATCGTTGAAGCTATTGAGTAGTAGCAACTCACGTTCCCAGTAGTAAACCCTGTTTTCCTTGCCATAGACACCATCCCTGTCTTCCCCCACATGATGTGGGGGTTTTTTTTATCAATCACTTACATCAGTTTCCGTAAGAAAACAGTAACTTAAGAAAACCTATAAGGGACTGGAAGGGCTACAAAGTTCTGAGAGTGTGGACACTATGTGGACACTCAGAAGGGAAATTTATAACGTCACTCCGCCTTTTAGAGGATTCAGCGCGACGGCATTTTGCAGGTAGTCAGGCGCAAGGTGCGCATAGGCCATCGTCTGCTGAATGCTCGCATGTCCCAGAATCTGTTGCAGTGCGATTATATTGCCCCCATTCATCATGAAATGGCTTGCGAATGTATGCCGCAGGATGTGGGTTGCCTGATTGGGTGGTATATCTGGCTTCACTCTGCGTAAAATCCCGCAAAACTTCTCATAATCAACTTTGAATAATTTAGCGCTGGCCTCCTCTTTAACTTTTTTCTCCAGTTCCTCAGAAATCGGCACGGTTCGCTTTTTACCGTTTTTGGTTTTCAGGAAGGTAACCCTGCAATTTGTAATCTGTGCTGGTTTTAGCGTGGCAACTTCCGTCCATCTTCCTCCAGTGCTCAGACATAAAAGTGCGACAAGTAAGTCATCACCATCCAAAACATTTAACAGTTTTTCGATTTCTGCTTTTTCCAGGAACGTCATTTCAGGGTTGGCCTCCGCCAGTGGCGGCAGTCCGTGAATTGGGTGTTGCCCGGAAAATTCATCCAATTGAATTAATTTTGTGAACATGCCGGATAATCGGTACATGTCACGGTTTATCGTTGCGGCACTGATACCATCACGTAGTCGCATGGAACGATAATCCATCAAAGCTCTTTTGCTCATCCGGCTCACTGGTATATCACCTATGCCGCTGATGGTTTTGAGCAGATGATTAAACTCTTTTGTTCCATGCTCGTGGTTTTGCCCGTGATATTTCCACCAGATGTCCAGCAACTCACTCAAAGTTCTGCGATCTGCTCGCTGACCTGCCCATTCTTTCTGGCTGGCGTAGGCGATTGTGTATCGCTCAAATGCTACAGCCTCAGCTTTTCTTTCAAATTTCCTGCGGATGCGTTTTCCGTCGCGACCGCGAGGTCTAATGTCCACTTCATAGCGTCCATCATCGAGCTTCTTAATTGACATAAGAAAGCCCTCTGACGCTGTATTCACCATCTTGGTAACAAATGGTGAAAATATAATGTTTATAGAGTGTTAACCAGTCTGTTTTTCGGAGTGGTCTGATTCTGTTGGTTTTTGCCCAATGTGTGCGAGAGCCGGCGCGATCTGACCAGCTTGTGGTGACGTATCACCAGTCATTAACCAGAGCGTATATTTTTTAAATAAAGGCGTATTTGTGACTCGCATAACGATGCTGAGACCAGGGTCTTTATGCCCACTTTCGTAATTTTTGACTGTTCCTAGAGCTATCCCGCTAATTTCGCTGAATTTCGCCTGTGTTAAGCCTTCTGCTTTCCTAATCGCTTTCAGTTTTTCGAATGTCTGCATTTGACAGTAACCTATTGGTGACTTATATTCCCGTCAAAAGGTTGTGTATTGGTGACCTTTTGAGTGTGTTAGCCAGTCCCTAGAAAGGACAGGGGCGACCTAGAAGGGACTGGATCTAATAAGGGTAACACGAAAGCAAAAAGGGCTAATCAATGGAAGTCAATGACTATGTGATTCAGTACCCGATTGATGCGGTACATACGGTTAAGTTTGCAGAGTTACTTGGTAAGCCAGAAACGGCTGTAGTCAAGATGGTAAAAGAGAATAAATTGCCAGTTATTGAGCTTCGTGATCCAAGTAAGCCGAACGCTCGTGTCGGTGAGAAGTGGGTTTTCATTCCAGAGTTTAATCGCGCTGTACGAGAGGCGTTTTATAACCGACCAGTTGAACAGCGTGATGCATGGCTTTTGTGGATGGGGTTGTGATTATGAGTGAACCGCGTTGTATTGCTCAGTTACTGCGTAACGAAAGCCCAAGGGCGATTGACTTCACCATCACCCACGGTAAGGGGCGTAAGGGAATCATTATCCGCACCAAAAAACAGAGTCCGTTAAAAAAGGCTCTGACCTTTCTGAAAAGCCGGAGGGTATGGAAATGACAGTGATGACGCTCAATCTCGTTGAAAAACAGCCAGCAGCTATGCGCCGGATAATTGGTAAGCATCTTGCCGTTCCTCGCTGGCAGGATACATGTGATTATTATAATCAGATGATGGAGCGCGAACGGCTAACGGTTTGCTTTCATGCGCAGTTAAAACAGCGTCACGCAACGATGCGTTTTGAAGAAATGAACGACGTCGAACGTGAACGGCTGGTTTGTGCAATTGATGAATTGCGTGGGGCATTCTCAAAACGCCGTCAGGTTGGCGCAAGTGAGTATGCATATATTAGTTTTTTAACAGTCAGTCAGCGTCGCACTTTATTTATGCATGCCGGATTGACTGAAAAAGAATTCAACCAGCCATACTGGCGAATTAATGAAGAGTCATGTTACTGGCGTGATGCTTTATTCCGTGCATTACGTGAATTATTCAGCCTGTTTGAGTATGCACCGACAATTCTGACGTCGGTAAAACCAGAGCAATATCTGCATTAAGTAATTAACCAGAGTTTTTAACGCACTTAATTGTGCGGGGCTTCTTTTTGCCTGGAGAAAGTCATGCATACAGTTTCTGAAAATCAGTGCGGTAAATACGCATTACTGCTGCAACAGGCCAGAACCGAAGCACAGGCCGATGCAGCGACGCGCTTTTCTTCTCATCTTGACGCCATGATTCGCCACATCACAAAGGCGGAGTTATCCCGCGTGGAGATAGTCGAGCTGCTCAGTCAGGAGTCGGAAAAATTTCACAACATCGGATTGTCTCGCGGGGAGGTGCTTTGATGTCCTGTTCTCGTTCAGTTGTTTTACTGAACAATGCCTTAAAAATCGCCGTTATGAAAAATGGCGATTTGTCTCTTATTCAACTTGGTCTTGATAAAGAAAAACGCGAAATAACTGAATCTGTTATCGCGATTTATCAGAGTGAATTAAACCTCCTGTCTGATGTGGTCAATTTACTTGTTAAACGCGCTGTATTTCACAAGCAAATTTCCTCCGTGGATGAACTGACGAAATTAACGACAGAAATCGCCAGCTATTGCGCTGATGAATTTAAAAAACTGAACGACAAAAGGAACTGGTAATGCCGGACAACGTAGATTTTATTCAGGAACAACAGGCTGAATTACTGGAGCGCCAGATTAACGCGGCAAGGGTAAAACATTGCGGTGCTTCTGCGCTGGTTTGCGAAGAGTGTGACGCGCCAATACCTGCTGCCCGTCGTGCGGCTTATCCGTCAGCCACGCGTTGTGTTTCCTGTCAGTCAGTCTTTGAAGCAAAAAACAAACATTACCGGAGAACGGCATGAGTATTCGTATTGAAATTGGCGAACGTTATGTCGTTACCAGTGACAGCTTTCAGTTTGTTCTCCACGAGAAAAAGAGAGCGGAAAGCGGTAAAAACGCCGGTCAGGAATGGCTGTCGGTGGTTGGTTATTACCCGAAATTAAGCCAGCTCGTTTCCGGCCTGATGCATCACGATATTCTGACCGGAAGCGCAAAGTCTTTTGCTGATTTAAACGCGCAGGTTGAGCAACTCAGCAAGCGTTGTTCAGAGGCTTTTGGCTCATATGGCCGTTAAAGCCTCCGGGCGTTTTGTCCCTCCGTCAGCATTTGCCGCAGGCACCGGTAAGGCGTTTACCGGTGCTTATGCATGGAACGCGCCACGCGAGGCTGTCGGGCGCGAAAGACCCCTTACACGTGACGAGATGCGTCAGGTGCAAGGTGTTTTATCCACGATTAACCGCCTGCCTTACTTTTTGCGTTCGCTGTTTACTTCACGCTATGACTACATCCGGCGCAATAAAAGCCCGGTGCACGGGTTTTATTTCCTCACATCCACTTTTCAGCGTCGTTTATGGCCGCGCATTGAGCGCGTGAATCAGCGCCATGAAATGAACACCGACGCGTCGTTGCTGTTTCTGGCAGAGCGCGACCAGTATGCGCGCCTGCCGGGGATGAATGACAAGGAGCTGAAAAAGTTTGCCGCCCGAATCTCATCGCAGCTTTTCATGATGTATGAGGAACTCTGCGATGCCTGGGTGGATGCGCATGGCGAAAAAGAATCGCTGTTTACGGATGAGGCGCAGGCTCACCTGTATGGTCATGTTGCTGGCGCTGCACGTGCTTTCAATATTTCCCCGCTCTACTGGAAAAAATACCGTAAAGGACAGATGACCACGAGGCAGGCATATTCTGCCATTGCCCGTCTGTTTAACGATGAGTGGTGGACTCATCAGCTTAAAGGCCAGCGTATGCGCTGGCATGAGGCGTTACTGATTGCTGTCGGGGAGGTCAATAAAGACCGTTCTCCTTATGCCAGTAAACATGCCATTCGTGATGTGCGTGCGCGCCGCCAGGCAAATCTGGAATTTCTTAAATCGTGTGACCTTGAAAACAGGGAAACCGGCGAGCGCATCGACCTTATCAGTAAGGTGATGGGCAGTATTTCTAATCCTGAAATTCGCCGGATGGAGCTGATGAACACCATCGCCGGAATTGAGCGTTACGCCGCCGCAGAGGGTGATGTGGGGATGTTTATCACGATGACCGCGCCGTCAAAGTATCATCCGACACGTCAGGTCGGAAAAGGCGAAAGTAAAACCGTCCAGCTTAATCACGGCTGGAATGATGAGGCATTTAATCCAAAGGATGCGCAGCGTTATCTCTGCCGTATCTGGAGCCTGATGCGTACGGCATTCAAGGATAATGATTTACAGGTCTACGGTTTGCGTGTCGTCGAGCCACACCACGACGGAACGCCGCACTGGCATATGATGCTTTTTTGTAATCCACGCCAGCGTAACCAGATTATCGAAATCATGCGTCGCTATGCGCTCAAAGAGGATGGTGACGAAAGAGGAGCCGCGCGAAACCGTTTTCAGGCAAAGCATCTTAACCGGGGCGGTGCTGCGGGATATATCGCGAAATACATTTCAAAAAATATCGACGGCTATGCACTGGATGGTCAGCTCGATAACGATACCGGTAAGCCGCTTAAAGATACTGCCGCGGCTGTTACCGCATGGGCGTCAACGTGGCGCATCCCGCAATTTAAAACGGTTGGACTGCCGACAATGGGGGCTTACCGTGAACTACGTAAATTGCCTCGCGGCGTCAGTATTGCTGATGAGTTTGACGAACGCGTGGAGGCTGCACGCGCTGCCGCAGACAGTGGCGATTTTGCGCTGTATATCAGCGCGCAGGGCGGGGCAAATGTCCCGCGCGATTGTCAGACTGTCAGGGTCGCCCGTAGTCCGTCGGATGACGTTAACGAGTACGAGGAAGAAGTCGAGAGAGTGGTCGGCATTTACGCGCCGCATCTCGGCGCGCGTCATATTCATATCACCAGAACGACGGACTGGCGCATTGTGCCGAAAGTTCCGGTCGTTGAGCCTTTGACTTTAAAAAGCGGCATCGCCGCGCCTCGGAGTCCTGTCAATAACTGTGGAAAGCTCACCGGTGGTGATACTTCGTTACTGGCTCCCACACCTTCTGAGCACGCCGCAGCAGTGCTTAATCTGGTTGATGACGGTGTTATCGAATGGAATGACCCGGAGGTCGTGAGGGCGCTCAGAGGTGCATTAAAATACGGCCTGAGAAGACCAAACCGTCAGCAAAGAAACGGAAGCCCGTTAAAACCGCATGAAATTGCACCATCGGCCAGACTGACCCGGTCTGAACGATTGCAAATCACCCGTATCCGCGTTGACCTTGCTCAGAACGGTATCAGGCCTCAGAGATGGGAGCTTGAGGCGCTGGCTCGTGGGGCAGAAGTTATTTATGACATGAAAAAATTTGTTTATCCGCCTTGTTGTGATTGGCCGGGTTTTAATGATTTCCCTTGATTTGTTTTTCAAATGTAGTACTGTGTATGTATACAGTATTATGGATCAATTGACTTGTAAGGGGTTGCAAAAGCTGAAGTTTTGGAATTCGAATGTTTTAGTATAGAATGTGACAAATACTTGATTCGTTATTTCAATAGGTTACGTTTCCCTGAGCTATGTCTGGGGTGGAGGTTAAATGAATAATTTAATGCTCGATATAGAAACATTAGGTGTGTCAATGGATGCTCCTTTGATTTCAATCGGCGCTGTGTTCTTTGAGCCTCTGACTGGCAAGTGTGGGGATGAGTTTTATAGAGTTATAACCCTATCATCTGCATTGGAAAATAGTTTTGTAGACCCAAAAACTTTACAGTGGTGGATGATACAAAGCGATTCTGCAAGGGCGGTTTTTAATGACCCGTCTGCTGTTGACTTACATGAAGCCTTACAAGAATTTTCTCTATTTGTACGAAGTCGTAGTAACGATGACGTACAAGTTTGGGGGAATGGGGCAAGCTTTGATAACGCTATATTGGCAGCGGTTTACCGTAAACATGCGCAAAATATCCCATGGCGTTTTCGAAATGATCGAGACGTGCGTACCATCGTTGAACTAGCTAAAAGCCTTAAGAATATTGATGTAAGGGCAAATTTTTCCATTAATGTTACTGATGCGCATCATGCGCTTCGAGATGCAAAGTTTCAGGTAGCTTATGTTAGTGCTGCTTTCCGTGCATTAGCTGGGTAACCGTAAGATATGGATATCAATTTAATAGATGTAACTAGTTGGCGTAAAGATGATGAGCATGGCATTTTTCCTCGAGGAGCGAGGGATAAAAAAATGCTTTGGTCACCGAATGATGCTCCTGAGGGGATAAAACCGGAATGGCCTTATCTTTTTAAACTCTCAAGAGATGCTTATCCCGATCAGTACTGGATGGAAACCGTTGCTTATATAGTTGGAGATGTTATGGGCGTTCCTGTTCCTAAAGCATTGCCAGCGCGAAGAATGATGGAGAACGGTGAATACGAATATGGAGCTTTGCTTGAGTGGTTTTACGATCAAAGTAGCCAGTTATTTGTTCATGCGTCTGATTTTTTTCATGTGTTGATATCGGATTTTGATGACTCTTCCGGAAGACACCATAACCTTGTTGATCTACGCTTAATTTGTAGGGCTTTTAGTATCCGCGGCCTGATCTCTCCAGACTGGATCCAATGGCTTTACGATATGCTGCTTTTTGATGCGCTCATCGGTAATAGTGATAGACACCAAGAGAATTGGGGTTTTGTTTTTGTACCTGAATCTGCACCAGGCATAACGCCACCTAAAGTGAAGGGATATCTCGCACCATATTTCGATAATGGTACTAGTTTGGGGCATGAAAGGTATGTAGAGAGGATCAGAGGATGGAACCATCAAAATGTAGATGAATACATACAGCGTGGTTGTCATCATTTGCGGAAGAATCGGGCAGACACGCATGAACGATTAGGTCATATTTCTTCTATACAGGATTTGGCTCTTGATGAGCAGTCAAAAGCGTACTTGGCCCGGAGACTTGAATTTGATTTTCAGGAACTGGTCGACAAGATAGATTCACTTTGCGAAATTAGCTCCGATGTGCCGTTCACTAGGGAACGAGCGGATTGGACGATTCGTTTATTGAGGCGTAGATACCTAAGGTTATCACTGATTCTAAATATGCGTACTATAAACAGAATAATGGAGCCTACTCGGTTGCTTCTTACATGGCAGCCACCCACAGGCGGTACTCGTTATGTTGTTGGTCAGATTGATCGTCAGCAAGGGGATAACTACGTCTTCACATACCATTTTCAGTCAGAAGATTATGCTAAAGCCCAAGAGAAAGGGTTTGCAGGACATCCCGCATTTAGTCTGAAAAGTGAAGAACATACGAACAACGTGCTTGACCCGTTTGTTCGGCGTTTACCACCACGGAAAAGAAAAGACTTTGCTGAGTATCTGGCTCAACATTTGCTCCCCCATCCATTTGAAGGCTCTGATTTTGCGCTGTTAGGATATACAGGAGCAAAATCACCTGGCGATGGTTTTTGTTTGGTGCCAGATCCAGAAATTCTTAATAGTGAAGGTGAGCTTCTTTTTGAAGTGGCAGGAACTCGTTATCAGGAAGGGCTTGATTTGTCGAAAGTAATGGTCGGTGATTTGGTCAAGCTTGTTCCTGAAGAGGATAACCCGGTTGATCCACATGCTATAGCTGTTGTTCATGAGAGCGGGAAACTTGGTTATATAAACAAAGTGTTATGTAAAAAACTCAAGCAAAAAATAGCAAAACACAAAATATCTGCTTTTGTTGCAAAGAAGAATGGGACGCCAGAACGTCCATTAGTGTACCTTTTAGTTGAATGTAGATCTTAATCCAATGGGATAACATAAACCGCCTCTTTGAAGGCGGTTTTTTTTGCGCTTGATTGCATGATTTTGCACGTCAATAAGTTCGTATTGACATATCCATAATGTCTGTTCTGGCGCGGATTCAGCTAATGCGGGCAACTGCATTAAAATCGTCCCACGAAGCGGGCGGGCGAGGCGGGGAAAGCACTGCGCGCTGGCGGTGGTGCTGATTTTATTTTTTCAGCGTCTGAGCGCGTCGTGACGGCGTTTAGATTGTTCGCCGGGGCGTTGGTGTGTCTGCGGGATGTTTTGTGCGGTGATGAGCGTGTGAGGGCGTGATGGCGGGGTGTAAAAAAGCCGCCCGCAGGCGGCGATGTTCAGCCGTTGTCAGTGTCCAGTGAGTAGTTTTTAAAGCGGATGACCTCCTGACCGAGCCAGCCGTTTATTTCCCGAATCCTGTCCTGTAACGGGATAAGCTCATTGCGGACAAAGACCTTTGCCACTTTCTCAATATCACCCAGCGACCCGACGTTCTCCGGCTTGCCGCCCATCAACTGAAAGGGGATGCGGTGCGCGTCCAGCAGGTCAGCGGCGCTGGATTTTTTGATATTAAAAAAATCGTCCTTCGTTGCCACTTCACTGAGGGGGATAATTTTAATGCCGTCGGCTTTCCCCTGAGGGGCATAGAGAAACAGATTTTTAAAGTTATTGCGGCCTTTCGACTTAACCATGTTTTCGCGAAGCATTTCGATATCGTTGCGATCCTGCACGGCATCGGTGACGTACATGATGTATCCGGCATGTGCGCCGTTTTCGTAATACTTGCGGCGGAACAGCGTGGCCGATTCATTCAGCCAGGCAGAGTTAAGGGCGCTGAGATATTCCGGCAGGCCGTACAGCTCCTGATTAATATCCGGCTCCAGCAGGTGAAACACGGAGCCGGGCGCGAAGGCTGTCGGCTCGTTGAAGGACGGCACCCACCAGTAAACATCCTCCTCCACGCCACGACGGGTATATTTGGCCGGTGAGGTTTCCAGTCTGATGACCTTACCGGTGGTGCTGTAACGCTTTTCCAGAAACGCATTACCGAACACCAGAAAATCCAGCACAAAACGGCTGAAATCCTGCTGGGAAAGCCACGGGTGCGGGATAAATGTCGAGGCCAGAATATTGCGTTTGACGTAAATTGGCGAGCTGTGATGTACGGCAGCACGCAGGCTTTTTGCCAGACCGGTAAAGCTGACCGGTGGCTCATACCATCTGCCGTTACTGATGCACTCGACGTAATCCAGAATGTCACGGCGGTCGAGTACCGGCACCGGCTCACCAAAGGTGAATGCCTCCATTTTCGGGGCGCTGGCGGTCATTGTTTTTGCCGCTGGTCGCGGTGTTTTCCCTTTTTTCTTGCTCATCAGTAAAACTCCAGAATGGTGGATGTCAGCGGGGTGCTGATACCGGCGGTGAGTGGCTCATTTAACAGGGCGTGCATGGTCGCCCAGGCGAGGTCGGCGTGGCTGGCTTCCTCGCTGCGGCTGGCCTCATAGGTGGCGCTGCGTCCGCTGCTGGTCATGGTCTTGCGGATAGCCATAAACGAGCTGGTGATGTCGGTGGCGCTGACGTCATATTCCAGACAGCCACGGCGGATAACGTCTTTTGCCTTGAGCACCATTGCGGTTTTCATTTCCGGCGTGTAGCGGATATCGCGCGCGGCGGGATAGAACGAGCGCACGAGCTGGAACACGCCGACACCGAGGCCGGTGGCATCAATCCCGATGTATTCAACGTTATATTTTTCGGTGAGTTTGCGGATGGATTCCGCCTGGGTGGCAAAGTCCATGCCTTTCCACTGGTGACGCTCAAGTATTCTGAATTTGCCACCGGCCACCACCGGCGGTGCCAGCACCACGCATCCGGCGCTGTCGCCACGGTGTGACGGGTCGTAACCAATCCATACCGGGCGGGAGCCGAACGGATTGGCGGCAAACGGCGCATAGTCTTCCCATTCTTCCAGCGTGTCGACCATGCAGCGTTGCAGCTCCTCGAACGGGAACACCGACGCCTTGTCGTCAACAAATTCACACATGAACAGGTTTTTAAAATCGTCGGCGCTGTTTTCACGTTTGAGCTGCTCAATGTCGAACAGCGTGCAGCCACCTTTCAGGGCGTCCTCAATGGTGACAATCTGCCGCCACTGGCCGTCCGCACAGAGAAGCCCACCGGCAAGGGCGTTATGACTGACGTCGATTTCCACGCGTTCGGCGGCGCTGGCGCGTCCCCGGTTGAACAGTTCACCCGACCAGAACGGGTAGGCGTCGTGCGCCAGCGTGGACGGGGTGGAGAAATAGGTCGAGCGCAGGTGACTCTGTGAGGCCATACCTGATGCCACCTTACGCAGTACCTGAAAATTCGGGATCCAGAAAATCTCATCGACGTACAGGTCGCCGTTATGGCTCTGTGCGGTGTTGGAGTTGGTGCCGAGAAAAATCAGTTTTGCGCCGTTATTGCCCAGGACAATCGGGTCACCGGTCAGGTCAACGTCAACCAGCCGGGCAAAGGCGATGATGTATTCACGGAACACATACGCCTGCGTTTTACTGGCCGACAGAAAAATCTGGTTATGACCGGTTTTCAGGGCGCGCAGCAGCGCCTCGCGGGAAAAATAAAACGTCGCGCCAATCTGGCGGGATTTCAGGATATCGCGGATGCGGTGCTCAAGCCCGGCGCGATACCAGTGCAACTGATAGTCGAAAGACTGCTCAAAGAAAATCTGCTCCAGCTTTTCGATGGCCTCGTCACTGAAAAAATTCTTTTTCGGTTTGCGACGCCCGCCTTTGTTGCGGTTAGCGACGTTCGGATTAAGGTCTGCCTCGTTGCCGGTCTGACTGTAACGGTTTACCCGTGCCAGTCGTTCAATCTGGCGTCCCAGCAGGTCAATTTCCTTGAAGTCACCGCCGGTTTTCTGCGGTTTGATGATGAGCTGGGTCAGCCGCGCTTCCAGACTCATTTCGACACGGCTGATGGGGGCAACGCTGTCCCAGCCGTCGCGCTGTTTCCAGCTCTGCACCGTCGGGCGTTTCATCTGCAACATGGCGGCAATCTGCGGCACGGAAAACCCCTGCCAGTACAGCAGCGCCGCCTGACGACGCGGGTCGTGTAAAAGAGTGGTGTCTGTGGTGATGGTCATGAATACCTCGCCGTGATGAATACACGGCAAGGCTACTGAGTCGCGCCCCGCGATTCGCTAAGGTGCTGTTGTGTCAGTGATAAGCCATCCGGGACTGATGGCGGAGGATGCGCATCGTCGGGAAACTGATGCCGACATGTGACTCCTCTAATCACTATTCAGGACTCCTGACAATGGCAAAAAAAGTCTCAAAATTCTTTCGTATCGGCGTTGAGGGTGACACCTGTGACGGGCGTGTCATCAGTGCGCAGGATATTCAGGAAATGGCCGAAACCTTTGACCCGCGTGTCTATGGTTGCCGCATTAACCTGGAACATCTGCGCGGCATCCTGCCTGACGGTATTTTTAAACGTTATGGCGATGTGGCCGAACTGAAGGCCGAAAAGATTGACGACGATTCGGCGCTGAAAGGCAAATGGGCGCTGTTTGCGAAAATCACCCCGACCGATGACCTTATCGCGATGAACAAGGCCGCGCAGAAGGTCTATACCTCAATGGAAATTCAGCCGAACTTTGCCAACACCGGCAAGTGTTATCTGGTGGGGCTGGCCGTCACCGATGACCCGGCAAGCCTCGGCACGGAATACCTGGAATTCTGCCGCACGGCAAAACACAACCCCCTGAACCGCTTCAAATTAAGCCCTGAAAACCTGATTTCAGTGGCAACGCCCGTTGAGCTGGAATTTGAAGACCTGCCTGAAACCGTGTTCACCGCCCTGACCGAAAAGGTGAAGTCCATTTTTGGCCGCAAACAGGCCAGCGATGACGCCCGTCTGAATGACGTGCATGAAGCGGTGACCGCTGTTGCTGAACATGTGCAGGAAAAACTGAGCGCCACTGAGCAGCGCCTCGCTGAGATGGAAACCGCTTTTTCCGCACTTAAGCAGGATGTGACTGACAGGGCGGATGAAACCAGCCAGGCATTCACCCGCCTGAAAAACAGTCTCGACCACACCGAAAGTCTGACCCAGCAGCGCCGCAGCAAGGCCACCGGTGGTGGCGGTGACGCCCTGATGACGAACTGCTGACCGGCGTCAGTCAGTCCGGGAAAACCTTCACGATTAACCCTTAATTTCAGGAAAAACTATGCGCCAGGAAACCCGCTTTAAATTTAATGCCTACCTGTCCCGTGTTGCCGAACTGAACGGCATCGACGCCGGTGATGTGTCGAAAAAATTCACCGTTGAACCGTCGGTCACCCAGACCCTGATGAACACCATGCAGGAGTCCTCTGACTTTCTGACCCGCATCAACATTGTGCCGGTCAGTGAAATGAAAGGGGAAAAAATTGGCATCGGTGTCACCGGCTCCATCGCCAGCACCACCGACACCGCCGGTGGCACCGAGCGTCAGCCGAAGGACTTCTCGAAGCTGGCGTCAAACAAGTACGAATGCGACCAGATTAACTTCGATTTTTATATCCGCTACAAAACGCTGGACCTGTGGGCGCGTTATCAGGATTTCCAGCTCCGTATCCGTAACGCCATTATCAAACGCCAGTCCCTTGATTTCATCATGGCCGGTTTTAACGGCGTGAAGCGTGCAGAAACCTCTGACCGCAACAGTAATCCGATGTTGCAGGATGTGGCGGTCGGCTGGCTGCAGAAATACCGCAATGAAGCCCCGGCGCGTGTGATGAGCAAGGTCACTGACGAGGAAGGGCACACCACCTCTGAGGTCATCCGCGTGGGTAAGGGCGGTGATTATGCCAGCCTCGATGCACTGGTGATGGATGCGACTAACAACCTGATTGAGCCGTGGTATCAGGAAGACCCTGACCTTGTGGTGATTGTGGGGCGTCAGCTGCTGGCGGACAAATATTTCCCCATCGTCAACAAGGAGCAGGACAACAGCGAAATGCTGGCCGCTGACGTCATCATCAGCCAGAAACGCATCGGTAACCTGCCGGCGGTACGCGTCCCGTACTTCCCGGCGGATGCGATGCTCATCACGAAGCTGGAAAACCTGTCCATCTACTACATGGATGACAGCCATCGCCGCGTGATTGAGGAAAACCCGAAACTCGACCGCGTGGAGAACTACGAGTCAATGAATATTGATTACGTGGTGGAAGACTACGCCGCCGGTTGCCTGGTGGAAAAAATTAAGGTCGGTGATTTCTCCACACCGGCCAAGGCGACCGCAGAGCCGGGAGCGTAACTGATGACGAGTCCCGCACAGCGCCACATGATGCGGGTTTCGGCAGCGATGACCGCGCAGCGGGAAGCCGCCCCGCTGCGACATGCAACTGTCTATGAGCAGATGCTGGTCAAGCTGGCCGCAGACCAGCGCACACTGAAAGCGATTTACTCAAAAGAGCTGAAGGCCGCGAAAAAACGCGAACTGCTGCCGTTCTGGTTGCCGTGGGTGAACGGCGTGCTGGAGCAGGGCAAAGGCGCACAGGATGACATTCTGATGACGGTCATGCTGTGGCGTCTGGATACCGACGATATTGCCGGTGCGCTGGAGATTGCCCGTTATGCCCTGAAATACGGTCTGACCATGCCGGGTAAACACCGCCGCACCCCGCCGTATATGTTCACCGAGGAGGTCGCGCTCGCGGCCATGCGCGCCCACGCGGCCGGTGAGTCTGTGGATACCCGCCTGCTGACGGAGACCCTTGAACTGACTGCCGCTGCTGACATGCCTGATGAAGTGCGCGCAAAGCTGCACAAAATCACCGGTCTGTTTCTGCGTGACGGTGGTGATGCCGCCGGTGCGCTGGCTCACCTGCAACGTGCGACACAGCTCGACTGTCAGGCAGGCGTCAAAAAAGAGATTGAGCGACTGGAGCGGGAGCTGAAACCTAAGCCGGAGCCGCAACCCAAAGCGGCCACCCGTGCCACGCGTAAGACCCGGAGCGTGACACCGGCAAAACGTGGACGCCCGAAAAAGAAAGCCAGTTAACAACCGAATGCGCCCCGCGCCAGGGCGGCACGCCGGTCAGTGAGGGTGAATCACCTGACACTGCACCGGCGTCCACCGCCCGACTTTTCAGAGGTAGTCATGATGACGCTGATTATTCCGCGAAAGGAGGCTCCCGTGTCCGGTGAGGGTACGGTGGTCATCCCGCAACCGGCAGGCGACGAGCCGGTGATTAAAAACACGTTCTTTTTTCCCGATATCGACCCGAAGCGCGTCCGGGAACGTATGCGCCTTGAGCAGACCGTCGCCCCCGCCCGTCTGCGTGAGGCCATCAAGTCAGGCATGGCGGAAACAAATGCGGAGCTGTACGAGTACCGCGAACAGAAAATTGCCGCCGGTTTTACGCGTCTGGCGGACGTTCCGGCGGACGATATCGACGGTGAAAGTATCAAAGTTTTTTACTACGAGCGCGCCGTGTGTGCGATGGCGACCGCGTCGCTTTATGAGCGTTACCGCGGCGTGGATGCCAGTGCGAAAGGAGACAAGAAGGCCGACAGCATTGACAGCACCATTGATGAGCTGTGGCGGGATATGCGCTGGGCAGTGGCGCGCATCCAGGACAAGCCGCGCTGCATCGTGAGTCAAATCTGATGAAGACCTTTGCGCTACAGGGCGACACGCTCGACGCCATTTGTGTCCGGTATTACGGGCGCACTGAGGGCGTGGTTGAGACCGTGCTCGCCGCAAATCCGGGACTGGCTGAACTGGGTGCGGTGCTGCCGCACGGCACCGCCGTCGAACTGCCCGACGTTCAGACCGCGCCCGTGGCTGAAACTGTCAATCTGTGGGAGTAACGCATGACAGCAGAAGAAAAAAGCGTCCTGTCGCTTTTCATGATTGGGGTGTTGATTGTTGTCGGCAAGGTGCTTGCCGGTGGTGAACCCATCACCCCGCGTCTGTTTATCGGGCGCATGTTGCTCGGTGGTTTTGTCTCGATGGTTGCCGGTGTTGTTCTGGTGCAGTTTCCTGACCTGTCACTGCCTGCGGTGTGCGGCATCGGCTCCATGCTGGGTATCGCCGGTTATCAGGTGATTGAGATTGCCATTCAGCGCCGCTTTAAGGGCAGGGGGAAACAGTAATGCCGGTAATTAACACGCATCAGAATATCGCCGCCTTTCTCGACATGCTGGCCGTGTCCGAAGGGACGGCGAATCATCCGCTGACGAAAAACCGGGGCTATGACGTGATAGTCACCGGACTGGACGGAAAGCCGGAAATTTTCACCGACTACAGTGACCACCCGTTCGCGCATGGCCGACCGGCGAAGGTGTTTAACCGTCGCGGTGAAAAATCCACGGCCTCCGGTCGCTATCAGCAGCTTTACCTGTTCTGGCCGCATTACCGCAAACAGCTTGCCCTGCCGGATTTCAGTCCGTTGTCACAGGACAGACTTGCCATTCAGTTGATCCGCGAACGCGGTGCACTGGATGACATCCGGGCGGGACGCATTGAGCGCGCCATTTCACGCTGTCGCAATATCTGGGCGTCCCTGCCGGGTGCCGGTTACGGTCAGCGTGAGCATTCACTGGAAAAACTGGTCACCGTCTGGCGTACCGCTGGCGGCGTACCGGCTTAAACGGAGTAAACACCATGAAGAAATTATCCCTTTCACTGATGCTGAACGTGTCGCTGGCGCTGATGCTGGCACTGTCCCTGATTTACCCGCAGAGCGTGGCCGTCAGTTTTGTCGCCACCTGGGCGATTCTGGCGACGGTTATCTGTGTGGTTGCCGGTGGTGTCGGTGTGTATGCCACGGAGTATGTACTGGAACGCTACGGGCGGGAGCTGCCACCGGAATCGCTGGCCGTGAAGATTGTCACGTCGCTGTTTTTGCAGCCGGTGCCGTGGCGCAGACGGGCGGCGGCTCTGGTGGTGATGGTGGCGACGTTTATCTCGCTGGTCGCTGCCGGGTGGATTTTTACCGCGCTGATTTATCTCGTGGCGTCGCTGTTCTTCCGGCTGATACGTACGGCCTGCCGTCAGCGTTTTGAGGGGCGGGAACCATGTCAAAGCTGATGATTGTGCTGGTCGTGTTGTTATCGCTGGCGGTGGCGGGTCTGTTTCTGGCGAAGCATAAAAACGCCAGCCTGCGCACCTCACTGGACAGGGCAAACAACGTAGCCAGCGAGCAGCAGGCGACCATCACCATGCTGAAAAATCAGCTTCATGTTGCGCTCACCAGGGCAGACAAAAACGAGCTGGCGCAGGTGGCACTGCGTCAGGAACTGGAAAACGCCGCGAAGCGTGAAGCTCAGCGCGAGAAAACCATCACGAGATTACTCAATGAAAACGAAGATTTCCGCCGCTGGTACGGCGCTGACCTGCCTGATGCTGTGCGCCGGTTGCACCAGCGCCCGGCCTGCGCAGACGCCAGTGATTGTCCACAACGCCTGCCCGAAAGTGAGCCTTTGCCCGATGCCGGGCAGTGACCCGCAGACGAACGGCGATTTAAGTGCCGATATCCGGCAGCTTGAGAACGCGCTGGCACGCTGTGCCAGCCAGGTAAAAATGATTAAACACTGTCAGGATGAAAACGATGCTCAAACCCGACAGCCTGCGCAGGGCGCTGACTGATGCCGTCACGGTGCTGAAAACCAGTCCCGAGATGCTGCGGATATTCGTGGATAACGGGAGTATTGCCTCCACGCTGGCGACGTCGCTGTCATTCGAAAAACGTTACACGCTCAATGTCATTGTGACCGACTTTACCGGTGATTTTGACCTGCTCATCGTGCCGGTGCTGGCGTGGCTGCGGGAAAATCAGCCCGACATCATGACCACCGACGAAGGCCAGAAAAAGGGCTTCACGTTTTATGCAGACATCAACAATGACAGCAGCTTTGATATCAGTATCAGCCTGATGCTGACCGAGCGCACGCTGGTCAGTGAGGTGGACGGCGCACTGCATGTGAAGAATATCCCGGAACCCCCGCCGCCGGAGCCGGTCAACCGCCCGATGGAGCTTTATATCAATGGCGAACTGGTGAGCAAGTGGGATGAATGAGTTTAAGCGTTTTGAAGACCGGCTGACCGGACTGACTGAATCGCTGTCACCGTCAGGGCGTCGGCGACTGAGTGCCGAACTGGCGAAGCGCCTGCGGCAGAGTCAGCAGCGTCGGGTGATGGCACAGAAAGCCCCGGACGGCACACCCTACGTGCCACGCCAGCAGCAGAGCGCCAGAAAAAAGACCGGTCGTGTTAAGCGAAAAATGTTTGCGAAACTTATCACCAGTCGTTTTTTGCATATCCGCGCCAGCCCGGAGCAGGCATCAATGGAGTTTTACGGCGGGAAGTCACCGAAAATCGCCAGTGTGCATCAGTTCGGTCTGTCGGAAGAAAACCGGAAAGACGGTAAGAAAATTGATTATCCGGCGCGCCCTCTGCTCGGCTTCACCGGTGAGGATGTACAGATGATTGAAGAGATTATCCTGGCTCACCTCGACCGTTAGTTGTGCCATTCCCGACACCTCATCGTCACATTGCCGCCGGTATGACCCGGCGGCATCCTTCCCGTTATGAACACTCTCGCAAATATTCAGGAAATCGCGCGCGCACTGCGCAACATGATCCGCACCGGCCTTGTCGTCGAAACCGACCTTAACGCCGGTCGCTGCCGAGTGCAGACTGGTGGCATGTGCACTGACTGGCTTCAGTGGCTGACCCATCGCGCCGGGCGTTCGCGCACATGGTGGGCACCTTCCGTGGGGGAGCAGGTGCTGATTCTGGCCGTGGGCGGTGAACTCGACACGGCGTTCGTTCTGCCGGGGATTTATTCCGGCGATAACCCCGCGCCGTCTGCGTCGGCGGATGCCCTGCATATCCGTTTCCCTGACGGGGCGGTGATTGAATATGAACCCGAAACCAGTGCACTCACGGTAAGCGGAATTAAAACGGCCAGCGTGACGGCTTCTGATTCTGTTACCGCCACGGTGCCGGTGGCCATGGTGAAAGCGTCAACCCGCGTCACTCTGGACACACCGGAGGTGGTCTGCACCAACAAGCTGACTACCGGCACGCTGGAAGTGCAGAAGGGCGGGAAGATGCACGGCAACATCGAGCATACCGACGGGAAATTCACTTCTAACGGCGTTCAGGTGGATGACCACGGTCACGGTGGTGTTAAGTCAGGAGACAACTGGACACAGGGGACAAAATGACAGCGCGTTATCTCGGAATGAATCGCAGTAATGGCCTGACGGTCACTGACCTTGAGCATATCAGCCAGAGTATCGGCGATATCCTGCGCACACCGGTCGACTCACGGGTGATGCGTCGTGATTACGGCTCGTTGCTGGCATCAATGATTGACCAGCCGCAGACCCCGGCGCTTGAGTTGCAGATTAAAGTCGCCTGTTACATGGCAGTGCTGAAATGGGAACCCCGCGTCACCCTGTCATCCGTCACCACGGCGCGCAGTTTTGACGGGCGAATGACGGTCACGTTAACCGGCCAGCACAACGACACCGGCCAGCCACTTTCGTTAACCATCCCTGTGAGTTGAAACCATGCCGATTATCGACCTGAACCAGCTACCCGCACCGGATGTGGTCGAGGAGCTGGACTTTGAAACCATTCTCGCCGAACGCAAGGCGACACTGATTTCCCTTTACCCGGAAGACCAGCAGGAGGCGGTCGCCCGTACCCTGACGCTGGAATCGGAGCCTCTCGTCAAACTGCTGGAGGAAAATGCTTATCGTGAGCTTATCTGGCGTCAGCGTGTGAATGAGGCCGCACGGGCGGTGATGCTGGCCTGTGCTGCCGGTAATGACCTTGATGTGATTGGTGCCAATTACAACACCACGCGCCTGATTATCACCCCGGCAGATGATTCGACTATCCCGCCGACACCGGCAGTGATGGAGTCTGACACCGATTACCGGCTGCGTATTCAGCAGGCGTTTGAAGGTTTAAGCGTCGCCGGGTCGGTGGGTGCCTATCAGTATCATGGTCGCAGTGCCGACGGGCGTGTCGCGGATATCTCTGTCACCAGCCCGTCTCCTGCCTGTGTCACCATCTCTGTGCTGTCACGTGAAAATAACGGCGTCGCATCCGAAGACCTGCTGGCTGTGGTGCGTAACGCCCTTAATGGCGAGGACGTCAGGCCGGTGGCCGACCGCGTGACCGTGCAGTCTGCCGCCATCGTTGAATACCAGATAAACGCCACGCTTTACCTTTACCCTGGTCCCGAAAGCGAACCCATCCGCGCTGCCGCTGTGAAAAAGCTGGAAGCGTATATCACGGCACAGCACCGGCTGGGGCGCGACATCCGTCTGTCTGCCATTTATGCCGCTTTGCATGTGGAAGGTGTGCAGCGTGTCGAACTGGCTGCACCACTGGCCGACATCGTGCTCAACAGTACGCAGGCGTCTTTCTGTACCGAATACCGCGTCGTGACCGGAGGCTCGGATGAGTGATTCGCGACTGCTGCCGACCGGCTCATCACCGCTTGAGGTCGCCGCCGCAAAAGCCTGTGCGGAAATTGAAAAAACGCCGGTCAGTATTCGTGAGCTGTGGAACCCGGACACCTGCCCGGCAAATCTGCTGCCGTGGCTGGCGTGGGCGTTTTCGGTCGACAGGTGGGATGAAAAGTGGCCGGAAGCGACAAAACGCGCCGTTATCCGCGATGCGTATTTCATCCACTGTCATAAGGGCACGATAGGTGCAATCCGGCGTGTGGTGGAGCCGCTCGGCTATCTCATCAACGTGACGGAGTGGTGGGAAAACAGTGACCCGCCCGGCACCTTCCGGCTTGATATTGGTGTACTGGAAAGCGGTATCACAGAGGCAATGTATCAGGAAATGGAACGGCTGATTGCCGATGCCAAACCCGCAAGTCGCCACCTTATCGGTCTGAACATTATCCAGGACATTCCCGGCTATCTGTATACAGGCGGTGTGGTCTGTGATGGTGATGTTATTACTGTTTATCCCGGATAAGTGAGAAACAATGAGCACGAAATTTAAAACCGTTATCACTACTGCCGGAGCCGCAAAGCTGGCTGCCGCCACTGTCCCCGGCGGGAAAAAAGTAAACCTGTCTGCAATGGCCGTGGGTGACGGTAATGGCAAATTGCCGGTGCCGGATGCCGGTCAGACGAAACTGGTGCATGAGGTCTGGCGTCACGCTCTGAATAAAGTCAGCGTGGATAATAAGAATAAAAACTATATCGTGGCTGAACTGGTTGTACCGCCCGAAGTGGGCGGCTTCTGGATGCGTGAGCTTGGTCTGTATGACGATGCCGGAACACTGATTGCGGTATCCAACATGGCAGAAAGCTATAAACCAGAACTGGCTGAAGGCTCCGGACGTGCGCAGACCTGCCGCATGGTTATTATTATCAGTAACGTGGCGTCTGTTGAGCTGACTATTGATGCCAGCACAGTGATGGCGACGCAGGATTACGTCGATGACAAAATCGCAGAGCATGAGCAGTCCCGCCGCCATCCTGACGCCACGCTGACAGAAAAAGGTTTTACTCAGTTAAGCAGTGCAACAAACAGCACCAGTGAAAAGCTGGCGGCAACGCCAAAGGCAGTAAAAGCAGCCTATGACAATGCTGAGAAACGTCTGCAGAAAGACCAGAACGGTGGCGATATTCCAGATAAGGGCGCTTTTCTGGACAATGTTGGCGTTACCAGCCTGACGTTTATGAAAAACAATGGCGAAATGCCGCTTAATGCTGATCTGAATACGTTTGGTCCTGTTAAGGCTTATTCAGGTATCTGGTCTAAAGCAACATCCACCAACGCAACACTGGAGAAAAACTTCCCGGAAGATAATGCTGTCGGTGTGCTTGAGGTTTTTGCTGGCGGCAATTTTGCAGGCACGCAACGCTATACCACACGTGACGGAAATTTGTATACCCGCAAACTCATTGGAACATGGAATGGTAATGATGGACCATGGGGAGCATGGCGCCATGTTCAGGCTGTAACGCGTGCTCTAAGTACGACCATTGACCTTAACTCTCTCGGTGGCGCAGAACATTTAGGTCTATGGAGAAACAGCAGTTCAGCAATAGCTTCTTTTGAACGACATTACCCTGAGCAGGGAGGAGACGCGCAGGGCATTCTGGAAATTTTCGAAGGTGGGCTATATGGACGCACGCAGCGTTATACAACCCGTAACGGGACTATGTATATTCGCGGCCTGACAGCCAAATGGGATGCAGAAAATCCACAGTGGGAAGACTGGATCCAAATTGGTTATCAGACCAGTAGTACCTTCTATGAGGATGACCTGGATGATTTGATGTCTCCGGGTATTTACAGTGTGACAGGCAAAGCGACCCACACCCCAATCCAGGGGCAGTCTGGTTTTCTGGAAGTCATCAGGCGCAAGGATGGTGTCTATGTTTTGCAACGTTACACGACCACAGGAACCAGCGCAGCTACAAAAGACCGTTTATATGAGCGAGTGTTTCTTGGTGGCTCATTTAACGCGTGGGGGGAGTGGCGACAGATTTATAACTCAAACTCTTTGCCGTTAGAGTTGGGTATCGGTGGCGCAGTGGCAAAACTCACCAGCCTGGACTGGCAGACATACAATTTTGTGCCGGGCAGTCTGATAACCGTTCGGCTGGATAACATGACCAATATTCCCGACGGTATGGACTGGGGCGTCATTGATGGCAACCTGATAAACATCTCAGTCGGTCCGAGTGATGATTCTGGTTCGGGGCGCTCAATGCATGTATGGCGCAGCACTGTAAGTAAAGCCAACTACCGCTTTTTTATGGTGCGTATTTCAGGAAATCCGGGAAGCCGCACGATCACAACAAGACGAGTACCAATCATTGACGAAGCCCATACATGGGGCGCGAAACAGACATTCAGTGCTGGCCTTTCTGGTGAACTGTCCGGCAATGCGGCGACAGCAACAAAGCTGAAAACAGCCCGTAAAATTAATAACGTTTCGTTTGATGGAACATCAGATATTAACCTGACGCCGAAAAATATTGGTGCATTTGCTTCAGGAAAAACAGGAGACACCGTTGCGAATGATAAAGCCGTTGGATGGAACTGGAGTAGCGGAGCCTATAACGCAACTATTGGTGGTGCATCAACGTTAATTCTTCATTTTAATATCGGTGAAGGAAGTTGTCCCGCCGCCCAGTTCCGCGTTAATTATAAGAACGGCGGTATTTTTTATCGTTCTGCTCGTGACGGTTACGGATTCGAGGCTGACTGGTCTGAGTTTTATACCACAACGCGAAAACCTACAGCGGGAGATGTCGGTGCCCTGCCGTTATCTGGTGGTCAATTGAATGGTGCTCTGGGTATAGGAACATCCAGTGCTCTTGGCGGTAATTCGATTGTTTTGGGTGATAATGACACGGGCTTTAAACAAAATGGTGATGGTAATCTGGATGTTTATGCTAATAGCGTCCATGTTATGCGCTTTGTCTCGGGAAGTATTCAAAGTAATAAAACCATAAATATTACGGGGAGTGTTAATCCCTCGGATTACGGTAACTTTGATTCCCGCTATGTGAGAGATGTCAGACTTGGCACACGTGTTGTTCAGACCATGCAAAAAGGCGTGATGTATGAAAAATCAGGCCATGTAATCACGGGGCTTGGTATTGTCGGTGAAGTCGATGGTGATGACCCAGCAGTATTCAGACCAATACAAAAATACATCAATGGCACATGGTATAACGTTGCGCAGGTGTAAATTATGCAGCATTTAGAAAACATTAAGTCAGGTAATCCAAAAACAAAAGAACAATATCAGCTAACAAAGAATTTTGATGTTATCTGGTTATGGTCCGAAGACGGAAAAAACTGGTATGAGGAAGTAAGTAATTTTCAGCCAGACACAATAAAAATTGTTTACGACGAGAATAATATTATTGTCGCCATCACCAGAGATGCTTCAACGCTTAACCCTGAAGGTTTCAGCGTTGTCGAGGTTCCTGATATTACCTCCAACCGACGTGCTGATGACTCAGGTAAATGGATGTTTAAGGATGGTGCTGTGATTAAGCGGATTTATACGGCAGATGAACAGGAGCAACTGGCGGAATTACAGAAGGCAGCTTTGCTTTCCGAAGCTGAAACTATCATTCAGCCACTGGAACGCGCTGTCAGGCTGAATATGGCAACAGATGAGGAACGCGGCCGACTGGAAGCATGGGAACGCTACAGCGTTCTGGTCAGTCGTGTGGATCCTGCAAATCCCGAATGGCCGGAAATGCCGTAATAAGTTGTATGATCTCTGGTGTGAGCTTACATATCTATGGCACAGAGTAAAGCCTAATCTGACAGTCCGCTATGTGCCAGAAGCGGACGTTGCGGGACGTCAGATATCTAAAAAAACTAATGGTCCGCTTGGATAGATACTTACACAGGATGCAATAAAGAGTTTCTATTTCTTTGTGGTAGCAAACTTTGATTTCTGAAGGATAATACCTCCAATAAGTTGAAATCACATATATCGCTAAAGACTCTATACAACAACCAAGAGAGACCGCAATGGATAGTGTCAGTAGTGTTGAGCGTTTAAGAACAAAAGCTTTTTATCAGTTGCTTGTGGATAGGCTTGGAACTGAGGCCTGGGCTGCTCGCAAAGCTGCATATTTCAAGCGCATAAGAGAGAAGGAGGCTAAGTTTAACATCAATCTGCCGATAGAGCCCCAGCTCTTCATACCAGCAGAAGATGACATCGACTGGTACATTCTGGCGTCGTATCTGTCTCATGATTTTCCATATAGTGATGCTACTTACAGCAGCAGACGTATCTACCCCTATGCTATGGCCATCGGAGCTGTTGCAGACCAGCTTCGCAAAGTCCCATACGTCGATGATGTTCTGGACAAAATGCTAGCAAATAACAATAAACCAGAAACTCAAATTTTTGAGCTGCTGACGGCATCGTTCTACCTAAAGAACGGCTATGAGGTTGCCTTCATCCCAGAAAGCAGCATTGTTTGGCCCGATGGAAAGACCAAAAAATCACCGGATATGCTCGTCAAGTTAGGTGATCTGGAGTTCTACGTCGAGTGCAAAAGGTCGGATAAGCAAACCAAGTACTCAAAGACAGAAGAGCAAGCCTGGGCCAACATCTGGCATCAATTGAGCCAACATATGCTCAAAGTCGCACCATGGAACATTGTCGATATAATTTTCCATGAGCAGGTCGCCAGTGTGACTCCGGCAGACGTTATTAAAGCGGTGAATCTAGCCATTAAAGGGGGGACGGGAAAAGCTAATGAAGGTTCAATCAGTGTGGGAATACGAGCCATCGACAAATTAGGTCTCAGACGTCACTACAGAAAATTTTCAGTCAGAGCCAATAGCCCACAGCATGAATTGCTGGTATTTGGGGATCTAGATAGCAATGAGAAACGAAGTATCTCGACTATCGCTCAGAGAGTTATTCGTCCTGGCACCAATAACGATATTCTCAACATTTTTGTAGAGGATGTTGCAAAGTGCGTTGGAGCTCAGTGGTGCTGCGATCATGAGATTTCTCTTGGCCTCAGATCCAAGCATTTCAAGAGCTTGCTCAATGATGGAGTCATGCAGATTCCCCCTGATCGTGCTGGCGTGGTGCATATTTGGTATGAGACTTGCGAAGGCATAGATATTGAAGAACTACGTAGGGATAAAAACATGGAGCATATCTCGGCCTACGATGCCTCTAAAACAACCGTGTTGGGTGCTTTCCTGCATGCCGTTAATTATTACCCATTAGAGGACAACTATGAGTGGGCTGAGACTGTTCAAGACTTTGCCCGTGTCCCGGATTTGATGGGGCTCTTCCTTAGACAGCCATTGATGCTTACATCTGACTCGACGCGTGGGGTCGAAGGTGTCACACATTGGGAGCAAGATAAGACCGCAAAAAGCATGCGTTGAAAGTGGCTGGAATATGGCGATACTGGGAACATAACTATTCACCGCGTTTCATAACCCACTCTCGGCTGATTAACACACGTTATCGTTGGGGGAAAGGACCAATTCCCTACGTCCGCTCCTCGCTCTCAGCGGACCTTCAGCTCAGTGATATCGTCCGCTCTGTGCCATGAGCGGACGTTGCTTGCATCGATGGATCTCAATTAATAGGGTTAAAGGCTATAGCGCAATACTATCCAAAAAGGTATTTTGGGTGAAACAACAGCTATGGACACAGAATAAATGAGTATATTTTCAATTGATGAGTCTGGTTACACTGGGCGAGATCTTCTTCAAAAGTCACAACCTTGGCAAGGGGCCAGCGCTGTAAAGATTAGTCATGACGATGCTCTTCATCTTATCAGACAACATTTTCCTAAACACAAAGCCCCTGAATTGAAATTTAGCTCTCTTAAAAAGCGAGATAGTTATCAAAAACCAATTTTTACTTTGCAACAGGAACTACTTGCCAATTTTCCATGTGTTACTTGTGTTGCCGATAAACGTTTGATTCTAATTCAAATGTTTATTGAGTATGCGGTAGAGCCTTTTTACTATGACCATGGGATAAATCTATACGAAAATGGTGGAAACGTTTCTATGGCATCAATGGCTTACTATGTCTGCCAAAGCTACTTTGGTAGAGATTTTGATAATATCCTAATATCTTTTCAAAATGCGATGCATGAGAAAACGCACACAGCAGTAAATAACCTTATTGCGAACGTTAGGGCCGTGAATTGGCGTCTATTACCGGAAGTGCTGGGGCCACTAGCTTTAGAGCATCCAGATTGTATTACGGCAATAACTAATCCAAAAATTTCTACTGATGCAGCATTTGTTATTCTTCAAGCACTAATATCACGCACTGAATTAATGTCAGAGGGACCGTATAGCATTGAGCATGATCGTTCTAAAAATCTTTTACAATACAATGAATATCTTTCGATGCTTATCAAATGTCAGACGCCAGCCGAGTTTAAGATGTCTGAAATCGCCAGTATTAAATTCCCATTAAAGCTTGAGCATGTTCACCAAGTTGATTCAAAACTAAGCCCGGCAGTTCAATTATGTGATATTTTGATTGGTAGTGCTATAACAGGAGTGCGTCAATTATTGAATGATAAATCATTGTCATTTTATTCTCCTTTAAAACTGTATGAAGATAACCAAATAATTCATTTTTCACCTAATTTAGATTTCGAAGGGCAGCAAAAATTCAGGCATAACGGCCAAGGTAATGAGTATATTGATTTCATTGCTGAACAATTTAATAAGTTTGGAAAGTGATTTCAGTGGTGGGTATCAACTCTGACACATATAAATAGTGATATGATGACCCATGACGAATATTTACTGTTTCGTGACAATGATTCACATGCACTTATTTATTTCCCCTGTGCAATAAACTCTGACTAGAGTTGCGGACAGAGACGGCACTTAATTATCTGAGCTATAGCAACTATAGATTTCCACTAAAAGCCACTACTCTGACAGACATCTATTTGTTTAGCGATTCTGCATCCTATTCTATGCTGATTACAGTGTAAGGCCTGCTTCTCGCTCAAAGCAGACTGTCAGATTTGATAGCGTTTTGGCTATGTAAATTGTCAGTCGGGAAATAAGTGAGTACAAATCAGGACAGGCGAGCGAATTGCCCGCCTTTTCTTTACCGGTGGTTGTGCTGTCGATTAGCCAACCGGGACAAATAGTCTGACATCTCGGGTACAACTGAAAATACCACTCACCCATTAACCACGGAGTTAAACGGATGAGTGACTATCATCACGGCGTGCAGGTGCTGGAGATTAACGACGGCACCCGCGTCATTTCCACCGTATCCACTGCCATTGTCGGCATGGTCTGCACGGCCAGCGATGCGGATGCGGAAACCTTCCCCCTCAATAAACCGGTGCTGATTACCAATGTGCAGAGTGCAATTGCAAAGGCCGGTAAAAAAGGCACGCTGGCGGCATCGTTGCAGGCCATCGCTGACCAGTCAAAACCGGTCACCGTTGTCGTGCGCGTGGAAGACGGCACCGGCGATGACGAAGAAACGAAGCTCGCGCAGACCGTTTCCAATATCATCGGCACCACCGACGAAAATGGTCAGTATACCGGACTGAAAGCCCTGCTGGCGGCAGAGTCGGTAACCGGTGTTAAACCGCGTATTCTTGGTGTGCCGGGGCTGGATACCAAAGAGGTGGCTGTTGCACTGGCATCAGTCTGTCAGAAGCTGCGCGCTTTCGGATATATCAGCGCATGGGGCTGTAAGACCATTTCCGAGGTGAAAGCCTACCGCCAGAATTTCAGCCAGCGTGAGCTGATGGTCATCTGGCCGGATTTCCTCGCATGGGATACGGTCACCAGTACCACCGCCACCGCGTATGCCACCGCCCGTGCGCTGGGTCTGCGCGCTAAAATCGACCAGGAGCAGGGCTGGCATAAAACGCTGTCCAATGTCGGGGTGAACGGTGTTACCGGCATCAGCGCATCTGTATTCTGGGATTTGCAGGAGTCCGGCACCGATGCTGACCTGCTTAACGAGTCAGGCGTCACAACGCTGATTCGCCGTGACGGTTTCCGGTTCTGGGGTAACCGTACCTGCTCTGATGACCCGCTGTTCCTCTTTGAAAACTACACCCGCACCGCGCAGGTGCTGGCCGACACGATGGCTGAGGCGCACATGTGGGCGGTGGACAAGCCCATCACCGCAACGCTGATTCGCGACATCGTTGACGGCATCAATGCCAAATTCCGTGAGCTGAAAACAAACGGCTATATCGTGGATGCGACCTGCTGGTTCAGTGAAGAATCCAACGATGCGGAAACCCTCAAGGCCGGAAAACTGTATATCGACTACGACTATACCCCGGTGCCTCCTCTTGAAAACCTGACCCTGCGCCAGCGTATTACTGATAAATACCTGGCAAATCTGGTCACCTCGGTTAACAGCAATTAAGGAGCATGACCGATGGCAATGCCGCGCAAACTCAAGTTAATGAACGTCTTTCTGAACGGCTACAGCTATCAGGGCGTTGCAAAGTCCGTCACGCTGCCAAAACTGACCCGTAAGCTCGAAAACTATCGCGGTGCGGGGATGAACGGCAGCGCACCGGTAGACCTCGGCCTTGATGACGATGCGCTGTCAATGGAGTGGTCGCTCGGGGGCTTCCCGGATTCGGTTATCTGGGAGCTTTACGCCGCAACCGGTGTGGATGCCGTGCCGATTCGTTTTGCAGGCTCTTACCAGCGCGACGATACCGGCGAAACGGTGGCCGTCGAAGTGGTCATGCGTGGACGTCAGAAAGAAATCGACACCGGCGAGGGTAAACAGGGAGAAGACACCGAGTCGAAAATCTCCGTGGTCTGCACCTATTTCCGGCTGACGATGGACGGTAAGGAGCTGGTCGAAATCGACACCATCAACATGATTGAGAAGGTGAACGGCGTCGACCGGCTGGAGCAACACCGCCGAAATATCGGCCTGTGATTTTCATCCGGTCAGCCTGGCTGACCGGTTAACCCTGATTCAGAAGTGAGAAAACCATGAACAAAGAAAATGTCATTACCCTGGACAATCCGGTCAAGCGTGGTGAGCAGGTTATCGAACAGGTCACGCTGATGAAACCCAGTGCGGGGACGCTGCGCGGTGTCAGTCTGGCTGCGGTCGCAAACTCAGAAGTCGATGCACTGATTAAGGTGCTGCCGCGCATAACGGCACCGATGCTGACCGAGCAGGAAGTCGCCGCGCTGGAACTGCCTGACCTTGTGGCGCTGGCCGGTAAGGTGGTCGGTTTTTTGTCGCCGAACTCGGTGCAGTAACGTTCCCGAAAAATCTGTCGGTCGATGACCTGATGGCGGATGTGGCAGTGATATTTCACTGGCCGCCATCAGAACTGTATCCCATGAGCCTGACCGAACTCATCACATGGCGCGAAAAGGCGCTCCGGCGAAGCGGAAACACGAATGAGTAACAATGTAAAATTACAGGTATTGCTCAGGGCTGTTGACCAGGCATCCCGCCCGTTTAAATCCATCCGCACAGCGAGTAAGTCGCTGTCGGGGGATATCCGGGAAACACAAAAATCACTGCGCGAGCTGAACGGTCACGCATCCCGTATTGAGGGATTTCGCAAGACCAGCGCACAGCTTGCCGTGACTGGTCATGCACTTGAAAAGGCACGGCAGGAAGCCGAAGCCCTTGCCACACAGTTTAAAAACACTGAACGTCCGACCCGTGCTCAGGCGAAAGTGCTGGAATCCGCAAAGCGTGCGGCGGAGGACTTACAGGCGAAATATAACCGCCTGACAGATTCCATTAAACGCCAGCAGCGGGAACTGGCCGCTGTGGGAATTAATACCCGCAATCTTGCACATGATGAGCAGGGACTGAAAAACCGTATCAGTGAAACCACCGCACAGCTTAACCGTCAGCGTGACGCGCTGGCGCGTGTCAGTGCACAACAGGCAAAACTTAACGCAGTAAAACAGCGTTATCAGGCCGGAAAGGAACTGGCCGGAAATATGGCCTCAGTGGGCGCTGCCGGTGTGGGGATTGCTGCTGCGGGAACGATGGCCGGAGTTAAGTTGCTGATGCCCGGTTATGAGTTTGCGCAGAAAAACTCAGAATTGCAGGCTGTGCTCGGTGTGGCAAAAGACTCCGCCGAAATGGCTGCACTACGCAAGCAGGCGCGCCAGCTCGGCGACAATACCGCAGCCTCGGCAGATGATGCAGCCGGTGCGCAGATTATTATTGCGAAAGCCGGTGGGGATGTTGATGCCATTCAGGCGGCAACGCCGGTCACGCTGAATATGGCGCTGGCGAACCGTCGCACGATGGAAGAAAACGCCGCCCTGCTGATGGGGATGAAATCCGCCTTTCAGCTTTCAAACGATAAGGTCGCTCATATCGGGGATGTTCTCTCCATGACGATGAACAAAACCGCCGCCGATTTTGATGGCATGAGCGATGCGCTGACCTATGCCGCACCTGTGGCAAAAAATGCTGGTGTCAGCATTGAAGAAACCGCCGCAATGGTCGGGGCGCTGCATGATGCAAAAATTACAGGCTCAATGGCGGGGACGGGAAGCCGTGCCGTGTTAAGTCGCCTGCAGGCACCAACGGGAAAAGCATGGGATGCACTCAAAGAGCTTGGCGTGAAAACCTCAGACAGTAAAGGGAATACTCGACCAGTATTTACCATTCTGAAAGAAATGCAGGCCAGTTTTGAGAAAAACCGGCTCGGTACTGCCCAGCAGGCTGAATACATGAAAACTATTTTCGGGGAGGAGGCCAGCTCAGCCGCCGCCGTGCTGATGACTGCCGCCTCAACTGGAAAGCTGGACAAACTGACCGCTGCGTTTAAAGCCTCAGACGGGAAGACCGCCGAGCTGGTAAATATCATGCAGGACAATCTCGGCGGTGACTTTAAAGAGTTTCAGTCCGCTTATGAGGCGGTGGGGACTGACCTGTTTGACCAGCAGGAAGGCTCGCTGCGTAAGCTCACGCAGACGGCCACAAAGTATGTGTTAAAACTCGATGGCTGGATACAGAAAAACAAATCACTGGCGTCAACCATTGGCCTCATTGCCGGTGGCGCGCTGGCGCTTACTGGCATCATCGGTGCAATTGGTCTTGTAGCCTGGCCGGTTATCACCGGCATTAATGCCATCATCGCGGCAGCAGGCGCAATGGGGGCAATCTTCACGACGGTTGGCAGTGCTGTTATGACCGCCATCGGGGCGATTAGCTGGCCGGTTGTGGCTGTGGTGGCCGCTATTGTCGCCGGGGCGTTGCTTATCCGTAAATACTGGGAGCCTGTCAGCGCATTCTTTGGCGGTGTGGTTGAAGGGCTGAAAGCGGCATTTGCGCCGGTGGGGGAGCTGTTCACGCCACTGAAACCGGTGTTTGACTGGCTGGGCGAAAAATTACAGGCCGCGTGGCAGTGGTTTAAAAACCTGATTGCCCCGGTTAAAGCCACCCAGGACACCCTGAATCGTTGCCGTGACACGGGCGTCATGTTCGGGCAGGCACTGGCTGACGCGCTAATGCTGCCGCTTAATGCGTTCAACAAACTGCGCAGCGGTATTGACTGGGTACTGGAAAAGCTCGGGGTCATCAACAAAGAGTCAGACACACTTGACCAGACCGCCGCCAGAACTCATGCCGCCACGTATGGCACCGGTGGTTATATTCCGGCGACCAGCTCTTATGCAGGCTATCAGGCTTATCAGCCGGTCACGGCACCGGCTGGCCGCTCTTATGTGGACCAGAGTAAAAACGAATATCACATCAGCCTGACGGGTGGTACTGCGCCGGGGATACAGCTTGACCGCCAGTTACAGGATGCGCTCGAAAAATACGAGCGGGATAAACGTGCGCGCGCTCGTGCCAGCATGATGCATGACGGTTAAGGAGGTGACGAAAAATGATGCTCGCGTTAGGTATGTTTGTTTTTATGCGCCAGACGCTGCCACACCAGACCATGCAGCGTGAATCAGATTATCGCTGGCCGTCAAATTCCCGTATCGGTAAACGGGATGCCTTTCAGTTTCTCGGTGTTGGCGAGGAAAACATCACGCTTGCCGGTGTGCTTTATCCCGAACTGACCGGCGGAAAGCTGACGATGACCACGCTCAGACTGATGGCAGAGGAAGGTCGGGCGTGGCCGTTGCTGGATGGCACCGGCATGATTTACGGCATGTATGTCATCAGCAGGGTGAGTGAAACAGGGAGTATTTTCTTTGCAGACGGCACACCCCGAAAAATTGATTTTACGCTGTCGCTCACCCGCGTTGATGAATCACTGGCCGCGCTTTATGGCGATATCGGTAAACAGGCAGAATCGCTCATCGGTAAGGCTGGCAGTATGGCGACTAAATTCACGGATATGACGGGGGCGGGATAATGCTGGATGCACTGACATTTGATGCAGGCAGTACGCTGACGCCGGATTACATGCTGATGCTCGACAGCAGGGATATTACCGGCAATATCAGCGACCGTCTGATGAGCATGACCCTGACGGATAACCGGGGCTTTGAGGCTGACCAGCTTGATATTGAACTGAACGATGCCGACGGGCAGGTCGGGCTGCCGGTTCGTGGCGCTGTCCTGACGGTGTATATCGGCTGGAAAGGTTTTGCCCTGGTATGCAAAGGGAAATTTACCGTTGATGAGGTTGAACACCGGGGCGCGCCGGATGTGGTTACCATCCGCGCCCGGAGTGCAGATTTTCGCGGGACGTTCAATTCCCGCCGGGAAGGCTCATGGCATGACACCACGCTCGGTGCGATTGTTGAGGCGATAGCCTCCCGTAACAGGCTGGAAGCCAGTGTCACTCCGTCACTGGCCGGAATTAAAATCCCGCACATCGACCAGTCGCAGGAGTCTGATGCGAAATTCCTGACCCGTCTTGCAGAACGCAACGGCGGTGAGGTGTCGGTAAAAATGGGAAAACTGCTGTTTCTCAAAGCGGGGCAGGGCGTGACGGCCAGCGGTAAAAAAATCCCGCAGATTACCATCACCCGCAGCGACGGCGACTGTCATCATTTTGCGATTGCTGACCGCGGAGCCTATACCGGCGTAACGGCAAAGTGGTTACACACCAAAGACCCGAAGCCGCAAAAGCAGAAGGTAAAACTGAAACGCAAAAAGAAAGAAAAACACCTGCGCGCACTGGAGCACCCGAAAGCGAAACCGGTCACGCAGAAGAAAGCGCCAAAAGTACCTGAAGCGCGCGAAGGTGAATACATAGCCGGTGAGGCTGACAATGTTTTTGCCCTGACCACGGTATATGCCACAAAAGCGCAGGCCATGCGTGCCGCTCAGGCGAAGTGGGATAAACTGCAACGGGGTGTTGCGGAGTTCTCCATCAGCCTGGCTACCGGTCGGGCAGATATTTACACGGAAACACCGGTCAAAGTGTCAGGCTTTAAGCGTGTCATAGACGAGCAGGACTGGACAATCACTAAGGTGACACATTTTCTGAATAATAGCGGCTTCACGACGTCTTTGGAGCTTGAGGTAAGGCTTTCTGATGTGGAGTACGAAACAGAAGATGATGAGTGATGTGTTTTATTTATCTGTTTGTTTTGTAAGTATAAATTAACTAAAATGGCAACATCAACAAAACCGGAAGAGGTGCTCGCGATGTTTCATTGTCCTTTATGCCAGCATGCCGCACATGCGCGTACAAGCCGCTATATCACTGACACGACAAAAGAGCGTTATCACCAGTGTCAGAACGTGAATTGCAGCGCCACGTTCATCACTTATGAGTCGGTACAGAGATACATCGTGAAGCCGGGAGAAGTCCACGCCGTAAGGCCGCACCCGTTGCCGTCAGGGCAGCAAATTATGTGGATGTGATCACAAAAATAGCCCCTCAGTCGAGGGGCTTATTTATGGTCGATGTGGACGCTATGTGGACAGTGGTTGATATAAATCCATTTATATCATCAGGTTAGGTGCTTTTTTGTGACACCATCCCTGTCTTCCCCCACATGATGTGGGGGTTTTTTTTATCCTCAATTTGCCTGCTGCTTAATGCATTGCAGATGATTTGCTTCCGTTATACTACCGTCAGTTGATAGCGGGAGTATTTATGAATCAATCTTATGGACGGCTGGTCAGTCGGGCGGCGATTGCTGCGACGGCGATGGCTTCGCTGCTATTGCTGATTAAAATTTTTGCATGGTGGTATACCGGGTCGGTGAGTATTCTCGCCGCGCTGGTGGATTCGCTGGTGGATATCGGCGCGTCGTTGACGAATTTACTGGTGGTGCGATATTCCCTGCAACCTGCCGACGATAATCACTCGTTTGGTCACGGTAAAGCTGAGTCCCTCGCGGCGCTGGCGCAAAGTATGTTTATCTCCGGTTCGGCACTATTCCTGTTTTTGACGGGTATTCAACATCTGGTATCTCCAACACCGATGACAGATCCAGGCGTCGGGGTTATCGTGACAATTGTGGCGCTAATTTGTACGATTATCCTTGTCTCGTTTCAGCGTTGGGTGGTGCGCCGGACGCAAAGCCAGGCGGTGCGGGCTGATATGCTACATTACCAGTCTGATGTTATGATGAACGGCGCAATTCTGCTGGCGCTGGGGTTGTCCTGGTACGGCTGGCATCGCGCCGATGCTCTGTTTGCATTGGGAATCGGCATCTATATTTTATATAGCGCGTTACGCATGGGATATGAGGCGGTACAGTCATTACTGGATCGCGCATTACCTGATGAGGAACGGCAAGAAATTATTGATATCGTGACTTCCTGGCCGGGTGTTAGCGGCGCTCACGATCTTCGCACGCGGCAGTCAGGGCCGACCCGCTTTATTCAGATTCATTTGGAAATGGAAGACTCTCTGCCTTTGGTTCAGGCACATATGGTGGCGGATCAGGTAGAGCAGGCTATTTTACGGCGTTTTCCGGGATCGGATGTGATTATCCATCAGGACCCCTGTTCCGTCGTACCCAGGGAGGGTAAACGGTCTATGCTTTCATAATCAGTATAAAAGAGAGCCAGACCCGCATTTTGTGTATAAAATACCGCCATTTGGCCTGACCTGAATCAATTCAGCAGGAAGTGATTGTTATACTATTTGCACATTCGTTGGATCATTTCGATGTGCAAGAAGACTTCCGGCAACAGATTTCATTTTGCATTCCAAAGTTCAGAGGTAGTCATGATTAAGAAAATCGGTGTGTTGACAAGCGGCGGTGATGCGCCAGGCATGAACGCCGCAATTCGCGGGGTTGTTCGTTCTGCGCTGACAGAAGGTCTGGAAGTAATGGGCATTTATGACGGCTATCTGGGTCTGTATGAAGACCGTATGGTACAGCTAGACCGTTACAGCGTTTCTGACATGATCAACCGTGGTGGTACGTTCCTCGGTTCTGCGCGTTTCCCGGAATTCCGCGACGAGAACATCCGCGCCGTGGCTATCGAAAACCTGAAAAAACGTGGGATCGACGCGCTGGTGGTTATCGGCGGTGACGGTTCCTACATGGGTGCAATGCGTCTGACCGAAATGGGCTTCCCGTGCATCGGCCTGCCGGGCACTATCGACAACGACATCAAAGGCACTGACTACACTATCGGTTTCTTCACTGCGCTGAGCACCGTTGTAGAAGCGATCGACCGTCTGCGTGACACCTCTTCTTCTCACCAGCGTATTTCCGTGGTGGAAGTGATGGGCCGTTATTGTGGCGATCTGACGTTGGCTGCGGCCATTGCCGGTGGCTGTGAATTCGTTGTGGTTCCGGAAGTTGAATTCAGCCGTGAAGACCTGGTAAACGAAATCAAAGCGGGTATCGCGAAAGGTAAAAAACACGCGATCGTGGCGATTACCGAACATATGTGTGATGTTGACGAACTGGCGCATTTCATCGAGAAAGAAACCGGTCGTGAAACCCGCGCAACTGTGCTGGGCCACATCCAGCGCGGTGGTTCTCCGGTGCCTTACGACCGTATTCTGGCTTCCCGTATGGGCGCTTACGCTATCGAGCTGCTGCTGGCAGGTTACGGTGGTCGTTGCGTAGGTATCCAGAACGAACAGCTGGTTCACCACGACATCATCGACGCTATCGAAAACATGAAGCGTCCGTTCAAAGGCGACTGGCTGGACTGCGCGAAAAAACTGTATTAATGATTTCGGAAAAAGGCAGATTCCTTTAGCCTGAAACCGATGACAGAAGCAAAAAGGCCTGATGCGCTTCGCTTATCAGGCCTACATGAATTCTGTAATCTATTGAATTTGCAAACTTTTGTAGGCCGGATAAGGCGTTTGTGCCGCATCCGGCATGGACAAAGCGCACTTTGTCAGCAATATGAGGCGGATTTCTTCCGCCTTTTTAATCCCCCAACATATACTCGCAAGTTATAGCCAATCTTTTTTTATTCTTTAATGTTTGGTCAACCTTCTGGCACGCTTTGCTCATCACAACACAACATAAGAGAGTCGGGCGATGAAAAAGTGGGGCGTAGGGTTAACATTTTTGCTGGCGGCAACCAGCGTTATGGCAAAGGATATTCAGCTTCTTAACGTTTCATATGATCCAACGCGCGAATTGTACGAACAGTACAACAAGGCATTCAGCGCCCACTGGAAACAGCAAACTGGCGATAACGTGGTGATTCGTCAGTCACACGGTGGTTCAGGCAAACAAGCGACGTCGGTAATCAACGGTATTGAAGCTGATGTTGTCACGCTGGCTCTGGCCTATGACGTGGACGCAATTGCGGAACGCGGGCGGATTGATAAAGAGTGGATCAAACGTCTGCCGGATAATTCCGCACCGTACACTTCCACCATTGTTTTCCTGGTACGTAAGGGTAATCCGAAGCAGATCCATGACTGGAACGATCTGATTAAACCGGGTGTTTCGGTGATCACGCCTAATCCGAAAAGCTCTGGTGGCGCGCGCTGGAATTACCTGGCAGCCTGGGGCTACGCGCTGCATCACAACAACAACGATCAGGCAAAAGCACAGGATTTTGTTCGGGCACTGTATAAAAACGTCGAAGTTCTGGATTCTGGCGCGCGCGGATCCACTAACACTTTTGTCGAGCGCGGAATTGGCGATGTACTGATTGCCTGGGAAAATGAAGCTCTGCTGGCAGCGAATGAACTGGGGAAAGATAAATTCGAAATCGTCACGCCGAGTGAGTCTATCCTCGCAGAGCCAACCGTGTCGGTGGTCGATAAAGTGGTCGAGAAAAAAGACACCAAAGAGGTGGCGGAAGCCTACCTGAAATATCTCTACTCGCCAGAAGGTCAGGAAATTGCAGCGAAAAACTACTACCGTCCGCGCGACGCTGAGGTAGCGAAAAAGTACGAAAATGCGTTTCCAAAATTGAAGTTATTCACCATTGATGAAGAGTTCGGCGGCTGGACGAAAGCGCAAAAAGAGCATTTTGCTAACGGCGGTACGTTCGATCAGATCAGCAAACGCTGATTTCCCCAGGATAATTATCAAGCCCGGTGGTTTCTCGCCACTGGGTTTTTTATTTGTCACGATTTTGCGTTACCCTTGCATCTCTTTGAGGTACAGGGAAAAAAAGATGAAAAAAGCGGGTCTTCTTTTTTTGGTGATGATAGTTATCGCCGTTGTGGCTGCCGGTATTGGTTACTGGAAATTAACCGGTGAAGAGTCAGACACGTTACGTAAGATTGTTCTTGAGCAATGTTTGCCCAACCAGCAGGAAAACCAAAACCCGTCGCCATGTGCGGAAGTCAAACCCAACGCCGGATACGTGGTTTTAAAAGATCGTCATGGCCCACTGCAATATCTGTTGATGCCAACGAACCGTATTAACGGTACTGAAAGCCCATTGTTGACCGATCCGTCAACGCCTAATTTTTTCTGGTTAGCCTGGCAGGCGCGTGATTTTATGAGCCAAAAATACGGCCAGCCTGTTCCCGATCGCGCGGTATCTCTGGCGATCAACTCCCGCACCGGGCGTACGCAAAACCATTTTCATATTCATATTTCTTGTATTCGTCCTGATGTGCGCGAACAGCTGGATAACAATCTGGCGAACATCAGTAGCCGCTGGTTGCCACTGCCAGGTGGTTTGCGTGGGCATGAGTACCTGGCGCGTCGGGTAACGGAAAGCGAACTGGTACAACGCAGCCCATTTATGATGCTGGCGGAAGAAGTGCCTGAGGCGCGGGAACATATGGGAAGCTACGGGCTGGCGATGGTACGGCAGAGTGATAACTCATTTGTATTGCTGGCGACACAACGAAATCTACTGACGCTGAACCGTGCTTCAGCCGAAGAAATCCAGGATCATCAGTGTGAGATTTTGCGTTAAGGCGAGGAGTTTAGGAAAGTAAGTGCCGGATATGAAATCCGGCACCTGTCAGACTTAAGCCTGTTTAGCCGCTTCTGCAGCTTTAACGATCACGGCGAAAGCGTCAGCTTTCAGAGAAGCACCGCCAACCAGCGCGCCGTCGATGTCTGGCTGAGCAAACAGTTCTGCAGCGTTAGACGCGTTTACAGAGCCGCCGTACTGAATGATCACTTGTTCAGCGATGTTAGCGTCAACTTTAGCAATGTGGTCACGGATGAATTTGTGAACAGCCTGTGCCTGAGCCGGAGTTGCAGATTTGCCAGTACCGATTGCCCATACAGGTTCGTAAGCGATAACCGCACCTTCGAATGCCGCAGCACCCTGAGTTTTCAGTACCGCGTCGATCTGACGTGCACAAACTTCTTCAGTTTTGCCCGCTTCGTTTTCCGCTTCGGTTTCACCGATGCACAGAACCGGAGTCAGTCCCTGCTCTTTCAGCACCGCGAATTTTTTCGCGATCAGTTCGTCAGATTCTTTGTGGTAAGTACGACGTTCAGAGTGGCCGATGATGATGTACTGTGCGCCGATGTCTTTCAGCATAGCAGCAGAGGTTTCACCGGTGAATGCGCCGGACAGGTTCAGGTCCACGTTTTGCGCACCCAGCATGATGTGGCTGCCTTCAGCTTCACGCTTCGCCATATCGATGTACATTTCCGGTGGTGCGATTGCAACCGCACAGCCAGCAACACCTGCCAGCTCTTTACGCAGGTTAGATACCAGCTCGTGAACCATGTGGCGGCTGCCGTTCAGTTTCCAGTTACCCATCACTAAAGGATGTCGCATTTTAATTCTCCACGCTTATAAGCGAATAAAGGAAGATGGCCGCCCCGCAGGGCAGCAGGTCTGTGAAACAGTATAGAGATTCATCGGCACAAAGGCTTTGCTTTTTGTCATTTATTCAAACCTTCAAGCGATTCAGATAGCGCCAGCTTAATCGGTTCAACAGCGAAGGTCAGCCCCTTTTCGCCGTTGTCCGCGACAACATAACGCAGTGCACCTTCTGTCTCGGTGTAATAACGTTTGTTTTTCCCCGCCGTTAGTAGCGACTGCAGTTTTTTCTGGCTTTGAGTTTTGGTCATTAATGGGGTGAGTGTGCGGATCACCGCTGCCATGTATGCCTGAGCTTTCGCTTTCGCGGCTTTTTGCTCTGGCCCCTGGATGGGTAGCCAGGTTATTTGAATGCTTTTGATTTTTAAGGTACCGCGCTCCAGCGCAGTAGAAGCATACAAGTTCTCGTTAATTTTACTTGCTGCACGAGTGAGATTGGCTTTGTCGGGACTGCTGTCGATGGCACGAAATTCGTTCAGTGGCAGGCTGGGATTCTGGCTGTTAAAGTCTTCTCGAAACTGGCTGATGGAGAGATCGAAAGTAGGGGCTCCAGCCAGCAGATAAGGCGCGGTCGTTGCCGTATCTGGTGTTTGTGCATGCGCCGTTGTTGTAACGGTTAATGCAGAACATAAGAGAAAAAACAGCGTACACCCTGGCTTCATTGACAGTACCTTTTGTTATGACTGGCTCCGATTAAAACGATATCTGTCGCCCTTGTCAAAAGGGTAGAATCCTGGAAAAGACAACCATCAAGGAACTTACATGACCATACAGCAATGGTTATTCTCATTTAAAGGGCGTATTGGACGCCGTGATTTCTGGATTTGGATAGGCCTGTGGTTCGCAGGCATGCTGGTGCTTTTCTCACTGGCGGGTAAAAATTTACTCGATATTCAGACCGCGGCGTTTTGCCTTGTGTGCTTGCTTTGGCCAACAGCGGCAGTAACCGTTAAGCGCTTGCATGATCGCGGGCGTTCCGGCGCATGGGCATTTCTGATGATTGTGGCGTGGATGCTGCTGGCGGGTAACTGGGCAATTTTACCGGGTGTCTGGCAATGGGCGGTGGGGCGTTTTGTCCCGACATTGATTCTGGTGATGATGCTTATCGATCTTGGTGCGTTTGTTGGCACACAAGGCGAAAATAAATATGGTAAAGATACCCAGGATGTGAAGTATAAAGCCGACAATAAATCAAGTAATTAACCTTTAATATATCTCTTATCGCTATTTTTTTCCGGGATTGTTATTTCCACGATGCAAGTGACAATGCCCGGAAAATCCTTCTGAACTCTTCACCTTAAGCAATATCAAAAAAAATGGTAATCCATAAGATCATTACTTGTTTGTTCTTCCTTTAACGGCGCATTATTCTTAAGTCGTAATCGACAGAGAGGCGAATATACAGAGGTGCCCTATGAAAGATGTCGTAGATAAATGCAGTACTAAAGGATGTGCGATTGATATCGGTACGGTGATTGATAACGACAACTGTACCAGTAAGTTTTCGCGCTTTTTTGCCACCCGCGAAGAAGCAGAGTCCTTTATGACCAAACTGAAAGAGCTTGCCGCCGCTGCATCCTCTGCAGATGAAGGGGCCAGCGTGGCCTATAAGATTAAGGATCTGGAAGGGCAAGTTGAGCTTGATGCGGCCTTCACCTTCTCATGCCAGGCCGAGATGATTATTTTTGAGTTATCACTGCGTTCGTTAGCTTGATGGAGTTGCTTCAGAAGGAGTTAAACATGGCTTATAAACACATTGGCGTGGCAATTTCCGGGAATGAAGAAGATGCCTTACTGGTGAATAAAGCCCTGGAGCTCGCCAGACATAATGACGCTCACCTGACGTTAATTCATATTGATGATGGCTTAAGCGAGTTGTATCCGGGTATCTACTTCCCTGCAACAGAAGATATTCTTCAATTGTTGAAGAATAAGTCGGATAACAAGCTGTATAAACTGACGAAAAATATTCAATGGCCGAAGACAAAACTGCGTATTGAACGCGGAGAAATGCCGGAAACACTGCTGGAAATTATGCAAAAAGAGCAGTGCGACCTCCTTGTCTGTGGTCATCACCACTCATTTATCAACCGTTTGATGCCGGCATATCGCGGGATGATCAATAAGTTGAGTGCGGATCTCTTGATCGTGCCGTTTATCGACAAGTAACCGCTTACCAGTAATGCTCCGCTGTCATATGGCCCGGTCGGCGACGTAAATGTTTCGTCATCTGCCGGGTCTCCTTCAGCAACTGTTGTGTATCGCGCACCATCTGTGGATTGCCGCACAGCATCACATGGCTGGTTTCTTTATTCATCGGCAGGCCAACCGCGCTTTCCAGTTCACCACTTTCAATTAACGCCGGTAATCGCCCAGTGAGCGAACCCGCAGCCGTTTCCCGACTGACCACCGTCTGAATGCGCAGTTTCCCCTCGTAGCGTTTTTCCAGTTCCTGCATCAGAGGTAGATAGCTTAAGTCGGCGGCATATCGTGCGGCGTGAACCAGCACCATGTTTTTGAAGCGTTCTAAATCTTTGCCCAATTGCAGAATCGATAAATAAGGGCCAATCGCTGTACCGGTTGCCAGCATCCATAGCGTTTCGCAATCTGGTACTTCATCCAGCACAAAGAAGCCAGCGGCTTCGCTAACCACCTGCACTTCATCGCCCGGTTTCAGTGCCGCCAGTCGTGGACTTAATTTGCCATCGGGGACGGTGACCAGGTAAAACTCCAGATCCGGATTATCGGGCGAGTTAACATAGGAGTAGGCGCGCTGAACGCGTTCGCCTTCAATTTCAAGGCCAAGTTTGGTGAATTGCCCGGCGGTAAACGGAAGCACGGGAGCGTGAACGGTGAGACTAAACAGGGCGTCGGTCCAGTTCTGCACTTTAGTGACTTTGCCTGTTACCCAATCAGCCATGTTTTTCTCCTGTTTTGATTGACTTGCCTTATCTTCGTTCTCCGAACAAAAAAATTCCAGTCCCGAAGGACTGGAAGGCTCAATCGATCAAATCAATCAGAGGATGTGCACCTGCATTTCCGGGTCTTTACGATCCAGATAGTGGATGGACTGAATGCGACGAATGGTGCGTGATTTACCACGGATCAGCAGCGTTTCGGTGGTGGCGATATTGCCTTTGCGGCTAATACCTTCCAGCAGATCGCCTTTGGTAATACCGGTGGCAGAGAAGATGACGTTGTCGCTGCGCGCCATATCGCCCAAACGCAATACTTTACCGGCTTCGATGCCCATCGCTTTGCAGCGTGCCAGCTCCTGCTCGCCAATGCGACGATTCTCTTCGTTGTCGCCTTTGACGTCATGACGCGCCAGCAGACGACCGTTCATGTCACCATCTAATGCGCGGATCACCGCCGCAGAAACCACGCCTTCCGGCGCGCCGCCAATGCCGTACAGTACATCGACTTCACTGTCCGGCATACAGGTGAGAATTGAGGCCGCAACGTCGCCATCCGGAATAGCAAATACGCGTACGCCGAGTTGTTGCATTTCTGCGATAACGGCATCGTGGCGAGGTTTTGCCAGAATCGTTACCGTCAGTTCGCTCAACGGTTTGCCGAGCGCCGCCGCAACATTGCGCAGGTTATCCGCCAGCGGCAGGTTCAGATCAATGGTGCCTTTGGCTCCCGGTCCGACGATCAGCTTCTCCATATACATATCTGGCGCGTTGAGGAAACAGCCTTTATCGCCTACTGCCAGCACCGCCAGCGCGTTAGCCTGGCCCATCGCCGTCATGCGCGTGCCTTCAATCGGATCAACAGCAATATCTACCGCGTCGCCGCGACCAGTACCGACTTTTTCACCAATGTAGAGCATCGGTGCTTCGTCGATTTCACCTTCACCAATGACGATGGTGCCGTCAATGTTGACCTGGTTGAGCATAATACGCATGGCGTTTACCGCCGCGCCGTCCGCGGTGTTTTTATCGCCGCGTCCTAACCATTTGTAGCCAGCCAGCGCTGCTGATTCGGTGACGCGGGAAAATTCGATGGCAAGTTCTCGTCTCATAGCAAACTCTAAGCAGTAAGGAATGGCGCGAAGTGTAGCACAGGGGAAGGGCGGGATTATTGATGTGTGCGGGGTTGCCCCCGCACGGTTTCAGAGTCTGTGTGATGCCGGATGTGTATCCGACTCGTAGGCCTGATAAGACGCGCAAGCGTCGCATCAGGCAATCATTATTACTCGTCGTGTTCTTCCCATGCCATCGCGCGTTTGACCGCTTTTTTCCAGCCTGCGTAACGGTAATTACGCTCAGTGGTTTCGATGCCAGGACGGAACTCGCGTTCAATCACCGCTTTCTCTTGCAGCTCGTCAAGATTCTGCCAGAAGCCAACCGCCAGACCAGCAAGATAGGCCGCACCCAAAGCGGTGACTTCGCGCACTTCCGGGCGCTCAACGCGCGTACCGAGAATATCGGACTGGAACTGCATCAGGAAATTGTTTGCTACTGCGCCGCCATCCACGCGCAGGGCGTGCAGTCGAATACCAGAGTCGGCCTGCATTGCTTCCAGCACGTCACGCGTCTGATAAGCAATAGACTCCAGCGTCGCGCGTATAATGTGGTTAGCGTTCACCCCACGAGTCAGACCGAAAATCGCCCCGCGTGCATACGGATCCCAGTATGGCGCACCCAGCCCGGTAAAGGCCGGAACCACATACACACCATTGGTGTTTTGCACTTTGGTGGCGAAATATTCGGAATCGTAGGCGTCGTTAATCAACTTCATCTCATCGCGCAGCCACTGAATGGACGCGCCCGCCATAAACACTGCACCTTCCAGCGCATAGTTCACTTCGCCAGTCGGGCCGCAGGCGATGGTGGTCAGCAGGCCGTTTTCTGATTTCACCGCTTTCTCGCCAGTGTTCATCAGCATAAAGCAGCCAGTGCCATAGGTGTTCTTCGCCATTCCTTCTTTCACGCACAACTGACCAAACAGCGCCGCCTGCTGGTCACCGGCGATCCCGGAGATTGGAATACGCGTGCCGCCTTTGCCGCCAATGTTAGTCTGACCGTATACTTCGGAAGAACGACGCACTTCTGGCAGCATCTCGCGTGGAATATCCAGCACCTCCAGCATTTTGTCGTCCCAGTCCAGAGTATGGATGTTAAACAACATGGTACGAGAGGCGTTGGTGTAATCGGTCACATGGACACGGCCCTGAGTCATTTTCCAGATAAGCCACGTATCAACCGTACCAAACAGCAATTCACCACGACGCGCACGCTCGCGAGAGCCTTCCACATGGTCGAGGATCCACTTCACTTTGGTGCCAGAGAAGTACGGGTCAATCACCAGACCGGTGTTGTTACGAATGTACTCTTCCATGCCATCGCGTTTGAGATGTTCGCAGATCTCGGCGGTACGACGGCACTGCCAGACAATGGCGTTATAGATAGGTTTGCCGGTTTCTTTTTCCCAGACAATAGTGGTTTCACGCTGGTTCGTAATACCGATAGCTGCAATTTGATCGGAACTGATATCGGCTTTCGCCAGCACTTCTACCAGCGTGGAGCTTTGGGTGGCCCAGATTTCCATTGGGTCGTGTTCTACCCAGCCTGGTTTTGGGTAGATTTGCTCAAATTCGCGCTGCGACACGCTAATGATATTGGCATCGTGATCCATTACGACCGCGCGGGAGCTGGTGGTGCCCTGGTCGAGCGCAACGATATATTTTTTTTCAGTCATGTTTAATTGTCCCGTAGTCATATTACAGCGAAGCTTTTTGTTCTGAAGGAGTTGTGGTCTCCTTTTCTTCCACAACACAGATATCGCAAGGCAAATGGCGACCAATCAGTTTGCGATAGGCAAATGCACCTACAATCGCGCCAACGATAGGGCCAAAAAGCGGCACCAGGAAGTAAGGAATGTCTCTGCCGCCGGTAAAGGCGACATTGCCCCAGCCCGCCAGCCAGGCAAAGACTTTCGGACCGAAGTCACGCGCTGGGTTCATGGCAAAGCCCGTCAATGGGCCCATAGATGCGCCAATGACCGCAATCAGTAGACCAATCAGCAAGGGAGCCAAAGGGCCGCGTGGTACACCGTTGCCATCGTCCGTTAACGCCAGGATCAGCCCCATCAGAATAGCGGTAATCACCATCTCAACTGCGAAAGCCTGCACAAAATTGATATGAGGATTAGGGTAAGTAGAGAAAGTGCCAGCCAGATCAACACTTTCAACGCTGCCGCGAACAATGTGATGAGTCTGCTCGAAGTCGAAAAATAAATTGTAGTAAAGCCCGTAAACTAAAGCCGCAGCACAGAAAGCGCCGGCAACTTGTGAAACGATAAAAGGAATAACTTTGCGCTTGTCGAAACAGGCAAACAGCCACAATGCAATGGTAACAGCGGGATTAAGATGCGCGCCGGAAACCCCTGCGGTCAGGTAGATGGCCATTGCCACCCCCAGTCCCCAAATGACACTGATTTCCCACTGACCAAAAGACGCACCAGCGACTTTTAGTGCTGCAACGCAACCCACACCGAAAAAAATCAACAACCCGGTACCGAGGAATTCAGCAATGCACTGGCCTTTCAAGGTTGATGTTTGACTCATAATCGGATCCTGAAGAGTTAATGTTTGTTGTATGCGTGAAAGTCACGGACCTCCACGATGCTTGTAGGCATGCTGTAAACTTATCGTTAACGAGCAAAAACGAGAAATATCGAACTTAAAATGTGTGTGCTTCGTCATAAAATGAGCGTTATCGCGCCATTTATTCCATCTGATTGTACATGATGCATGTTTGTTAGATCATTCGCGCAACAAATTTATTAACATTTTCGATTGGTGTGGATTATGTCACCAGGAGAAGGATGAAAAGTGTGGCAAACCGTAATCTGCAAGGCGTGCCGCTGGACAGCGATGGCGCGGCTTCATACAATCGGAGCTAACTAAAGTGCGCTCGTATTTATTAAGGCGTCACCGGTAATCGGGACGAGGATTTTTATCCATCAACGCCTTGCAATTCAGGAGAGGTATGACAATGTCATTAGAAGTGTTTGAGAAACTGGAAGCAAAAGTACAGCAGGCGATTGATACCATCACTCTGTTGCAGATGGAAATCGAAGAGCTGAAAGAAAAAAACAACTCACTGTCGCAGGAAGTTCAAAATGCCCAGCATCAGCGCGAAGAGCTGGAGCGTGAGAACAACCATCTGAAAGAACAGCAGAACGGCTGGCAGGAACGTCTGCAGGCCCTGCTGGGTCGCATGGAAGAGGTCTGATTACACTTCATCTTTCGCGTAATTTCTTTACTGTGTAGGCCAACAGGTAACGCAGAAAAAAGGCACCTTGCGGTGCCTTTTTTATCATTCAATATCCAGCGGATCTTCTGAAAGAATAATCCCGGTATTGTCGGCATAAAGATGGTCGCCGGAGAAGAAGGTGACACCGCCAAAATTGACGCGGACATCGCTTTCGCCAATGCCTTCGCCAGCGGCACCAACCGGAATTGCCGCCATCGCCTGGATGCCGATATCCAACTCTTCCAGGTCATCTACCTGACGCACCGCGCCGTAAATGACCAGACCTTCCCATTCATTTTGTACTGCCAGACGCGCCAGTTCAGCATCGACCAGTGCGCGACGAACAGAACCTCCGCCATCGACGACAAGAACACGACCACGGCCATTCTGTTCGAGCAGATCGTACAGCAACCCGTTGTCCTCGAAACATTTTACCGTGATTATTTGTCCGCCAAACGACGCCCGTCCGCCAAAGTTGGAGAACAGCGGTTCCACGACGTTAACATCTTCTTGATAGATGTCACAAAGCTCGGAAGTATCGTATTTCATAGGCTTAACATTCAGTTGCTGCGAGAATTTTCAGTATATCGCGCTATGTGGGCTGTTGGCAAAATCATCAATTGTTAATTGATATTTGTCAGTTATGCTGCCCACTGGCTTAGGAATATCCCTAAAACAAACAGCAGGTTAGTCAGTAACGCTCCTTTGACAGTGCGTTCCAGCATTGGTCGCATCGCCACCGGGTCCATTTCGCGCATCACATAACGAGCTTGCTTCACCAGCAACGGTGCCGCCAGCAGGAACAGCCAGCCCCACAGGCTATGCAGCGAAAAGAGATTAAACAGCGCCAGACACACCAGTGAGCCCATCAGCAGGCAGGCATGATAACGACGCGCGTTTACTGCGCCTAAGCGCACCACCAGCGTGTTTTTGCCGTTTTCGCGGTCGCTATTGATATCACGCAGGTTATTAATGTTCAGTACTGCCGTTGCCAGCAGGCCGCATGCGGTTGCCGGAAGGATCAGTGCCGGAATCAATGTATGAGCCTGTAAATACCAGCTCCCCATGACGCTCAACCAGCCAAAGAAAACCAGTACGGAAATATCACCCAAACCGATATAACCATAAGGACGATTGCCCACGGTGTAGGTGATAGCGGCAATGATCGACAACCCGCCAAGAATCAGGAAACCGACAAAATCGGCCAGCGTATGGCACGCCACTGCAACCAGTGCCAGCCCGGAAAGACAGATGAGCACAACGGTAATAATGAGCGCCCGTTTCATCTCTTGCTGGGTAATGACCCCTTTTTGCATGCCGCGTAGCGGCCCAATGCGGTCAGGTTTATCGCTGCCTTTTACCGCATCGCCGTAATCATTGGCGAGGTTAGAAAGGATCTGTAATAGCCCGGCGGTAATCAATGCCAGCAGGGCGACCAGTGGATCGAAGTGACCTTGCCACCATGCCAGCGCCGTCCCGACGATAATTGCAGCAAAGGCGAGGGGGAGGGTTTTAGGTCGTAAACTTTCCAGCCACGCCTGAGTTCGGCTAATTTGTTGTTCAGTCATAATACGCGCCAATAAAAATGGGGCCTTTCAGCCCCATCAAACAATGATGAAAATGATTGAACGCGATTATAGGATAAAACGGCTCAGATCTTCATCTGCCACCAACGCATCCAGATGTTTGCTCACATAATCTGCGTCAATAGTGATAGTTTGACCGCTTAAATCGCTGGCGTCGTAGGAAATCTCTTCCATTAAACGCTCCAGAACGGTATGTAAACGACGAGCACCGATGTTTTCGGTAGATTCGTTCACCTGCCATGCCGCTTCCGCGATGCGCTTAATACCGGAGTCGGTAAACTCGATATTTACGCCTTCAGTTGCCATCAGTGCTTTGTACTGCACAGTGATAGAGGCATTCGGCTCGGTCAGAATACGCTCGAAGTCGCTGGTGGTCAGTGCCTGCAGCTCAACGCGGATTGGCAGACGACCTTGCAGTTCCGGGATCAGGTCAGATGGTTTCGCAATCTGGAACGCGCCAGAAGCGATAAACAGAATGTGGTCAGTTTTGACCATCCCGTGTTTGGTGGAAACAGTGCAACCTTCTACCAGCGGCAGCAGGTCACGCTGAACGCCTTCACGAGAAACATCCGGACCGGAAGACTCGCCGCGCTTACAGATTTTGTCGATTTCGTCGATAAACACGATCCCGTGCTGCTCAACAGCGTCGATAGCATCTTGCTTCAGCTCTTCCGGGTTCACCAGTTTCGCCGCTTCTTCTTCAATCAGCAGCTTCATGGCGTCTTTGATTTTCAGCTTACGCGCTTTTTGCTTCTGACCGCCCAGGTTCTGGAACATGGACTGCAGCTGGCTGGTCATCTCTTCCATGCCCGGAGGAGCCATAATTTCAACGCCCATCGGTGCTGCGGCAAGATCGATCTCGATTTCTTTGTCATCAAGCTGGCCTTCACGCAGTTTTTTGCGGAATGCCTGACGAGCAGCGGACGGTTCCTGCTGCTGTTCGGTCTGTCCCCAGTTGTTTTTAGCCGGTGGGATCAGTACGTCGAGAATACGTTCTTCTGCCAGTTCTTCAGCGCGATAACGGTTTTTCTCGATAGCCTGGACGCGTACCATTTTCACGGCGGCATCGGTCAGATCGCGAATAATAGAATCCACTTCCTTACCGACATAGCCCACTTCGGTGAATTTGGTCGCTTCAACTTTGATGAACGGCGCATTCGCCAGCTTAGCCAGACGACGGGCGATTTCAGTTTTACCGACACCGGTCGGGCCGATCATCAGGATATTTTTCGGGGTCACTTCATGGCGCAGCTCTTCGTTGAGCTGCATGCGACGCCAGCGGTTACGCAGAGCAATCGCCACGGAACGCTTGGCGTTGTCCTGGCCGATGATGTGCTTATCCAGTTCGCTGACGATTTCGCGTGGGGTCATTTCAGACATGGGAGATCCTTACGCTTTGTAGCTTAATTCTTCGATGGTGTGGAAATGGTTGGTATAGATGCAAATGTCGCCTGCAATATCCAACGCCTTTTCAGCAATTTCACGGGCGCTAAGTTCAGTGTTTTCTAACAGCGCGCGCGCCGCAGCCTGGGCGTAAGGGCCGCCGGAGCCGATAGCAATAAGATCGTTTTCTGGCTGCACCACGTCACCGTTACCGGTGATGATAAGCGATGCAGTTTCATCCGCGACTGCCAGCAGTGCTTCAAGTTTGCGCAGCATGCGATCGGTACGCCAGTCTTTCGCCAGCTCAACGGCGGCTTTGACCAGATGGCCCTGATGCATTTCCAGTTTACGTTCAAACAGTTCGAACAGCGTAAAAGCATCCGCAGTACCGCCCGCAAAGCCCGCGATGACTTTGTCGTTGTACAGACGGCGGACCTTTTTCACGTTGCCTTTCATTACGGTATTGCCCAACGTGGCCTGACCATCACCAGCGATGACCACATGGCCGTTACGGCGTACGCTTACTATAGTTGTCACGAGCTGACCCCTTGGTTACGAATACAGAGTACAAACCCCGTACAAAAGTACGGGGCATAATGCAATTATAGATGGGGGGGATTTTGAGGGTTTCAACCCCCGGCGGCGAGCCGAATGCAGTTTGTATGACCCGCCATCTTCAAGCGATTGAGGGTGCTGTCTGCGTTCTCTTTGCCTTTCACCGGGCCAATCACCACACGATTCCAGCCATTGTTGGTGGTAATTTTTGAGTCAAAGCCTTCGAACGCCAGCTGAGCACGTACCGTCTCTGCCTGTTCCGCGCCTCTGAACGAACCGCACTGCACCATCCAGCGGCGTTCGTCTTTTTTCTCCGCCGTCGGTTTTGGCGCGTCAGCGGCACGAGCAACCGGCGCAGCTTGCTGCGGCTTCGACTGCGCGGTCGTGTGCGCAGGGGTTTGCAGCAGATCCTGGTACGGCTGCTGAGTATAAGCCGGTTTAGACTGGCGCGGTTGCGCCTGTACCGGCGCGGCTTGCGACGTACGCGTCTGCTGCTGCCAGCTTTGTTCAGTCGTACGCGACTGCTGAACCAGGCGTTGCTGCTCCGCTAATTGCTGCGCCTGACGCTGGCGCTGTAGCGTTTGCTGACGCTGTTCCGGCGTCTGTTCATTCCACGGAACTTCAACCAGCTGCGTTGGCTGCTGGCGCATATCAGCCTGCATTTGCTCAAGAAGCTGGCGTTGTTCTGGTGTCAGTTGCTCCGGCGTTTTCACTTCACCACCGGCAGAAGGTTCTGTAGGCGCACGCACACCCGGCTGGCGACTTTCCAGCTCTTTGATGTAGCGCCAGCGTTCTTCTGGTTTTGGTGGTAGTCCGTTTCCGGTCACTTTCTGGCTTTGCAGCGTCTCGGACTCTTCTTTCTTGTGATGCGTAATGAAGTACAGACCACCGATAAAGGTCACAAGAACGGCGGCAGCAATAGCGACCATAGCGGGAGAAACCGCAGGCAGATTTCGTTGCTTTTTCCGTGAGGTGCTCTTTTTTCGCCGCGAAGGTGCCGGTTGGCTGCGGCGTACATAATCTCGTTGTGCCACTATCGTTTCGCTGTATTTATTCGTTCGTCAGCCCGCCATGTTACTTAAGCGGCGGGCCTTTGACCAGTCACGGCAGTCTTAAAGGTTTACTTTAAGGTAACGCGCGTGTTGATCCCCGGATGATAAGTTCGCAGTCCATTAAACGAGAGCCACTGCCAACGTGTTGCCCCTGCATTTGATCAAGCAATAACAGCATAGCTTCCCGACCGATTTCGTAACGCGGCTGCGCGATGGTTGTCAGCGGCGGATCACAAAATTGCGTCAGGTCGATGTTATCAAAACCGATTATGGAAAGGTCTTCCGGGACTTTCAGCCCCTGGCGTTTTGCCTGAGAAAGTGCGCCGAGCGCCATCACATCGCTATGGCAGAAGACAGCAGTAGGCGGTTGTGGAAGATCAAGCAGCTGCTGCATTGCTTTGCTTCCAGCTTCGAAGGTGAAGTCGCCACGGGCGATGTATTGCGGATCAACCATAATGCCGCAGCGACGCAGCGCCTGGACGTAGCCTTGCAGGCGGTAGTGACACAGCGGCATCTCTTCGGGACCGGCTATACAGCCAATCCGATTATGCCCTTGCTCATATAAATAATTTACTGCATCAAATGCGGCGGTCAGATTGTCGATATGAACGGTAGGCAGCTCCAGTTCCGGTGCAAATTCGTTCGCCATCACCATCGGCGGCAGATTACGCTGTTCCTCAATGCTGGCATCAAACGGCAGCCTTGAACCCAGCAACAACATGCCATCAATTTGCTTGGTGATGATCAAATCGATAAAGGTTTTTTCCTGCTGATTTTGATGCGCACAGTCGCCAATCAGCACCAGATATCCGTGATTTGCCGCCGTAACTTCGATACCGCGAATAATTTCGCTAAAGAAGGGATCGCAGATATCCGGGACAATCACCAGAATGGTACGGGATTCATTACGCTTGACGTTGCGCCCCATAGGCTGTGGTAAATAACCCACTTCCCGGGCCGCTTTTTCAACCCGATTACGAGTGGCCTGGGAGACTTTATCGGGATTCATTAATGCTCGGGAGACGGTCGCTGTAGAGACTTTTGCCTTGAGGGCAACGTCTTTCATGGTCGCGGCAGTTTCCTGCTTCTTCGCTTTCACACTCACTCCTCGCCTGGCACGGCAGGCGTACTACTTCCATGTTTACTTCACATCGGCAACATTTTTAGCAGATAGCGCGTGAAAACGGTTACAGAATTTTCATGAAAAGTGTGATGAATATTGAATTTTTCGATCCGCCTCGCATCGTTTGCGCATTAGCCCTCGATGGGATCGACATCCAGCACCCATTTCACCTTACGGGAATCCGGTATTGTATTAATAAGCGCCAGCGTACCATTGATGATGTGCTGTAATCGCACGCGGGAAGGGTGCTGCAACAAAATTTGCCAGCGCCAGCGGCCACCACGCTTAGGGGCCAGTGCCGGAACCGGACCGAGAACCCACAGTTTGTCGTCTGCAAGCGGGCTGGCGAGGATCAGATTACGCAACTGTTGCAGGAACAGCGGCGCGTGCTGATTGTTATGATCTTCCGCACGCACAATCACATGGTTGGTCCACGGCGGCAGTTGCATCATGCGTCGTTCAGCCAGTGCCTGTTCGGCAAAGGCGTCGTAGCCTTTATAGAGCAACGTTTGCAACAGCGGATGTTCAGGATGGTGCGTTTGCAGAACTACTTCACCCTGTTTACCCGCACGCCCGGCACGGCCTGCCACCTGGGTATAAAGCTGGGCAAAACGCTCTGCCGAGCGAAAATCCGCAGAAAACAGCGCGCCGTCCACATCCAGTAACGCCACCAGCGTCACATCCGGAAAGTGGTGACCTTTCGCCAGCATTTGCGTGCCAATCAAAATCCGCGCGCCACCGCGATGTACTTCCGCCAGTTGTTGTTCCAGCGCGCCTTTGCGGCTGGTGGTATCGCGGTCGATACGAGAAATGGGGACACCAGGGAACAACGGCGCGAGCGTCTGTTCAAGCTGTTCGGTGCCCAGCCCCACGGGTACCAGGTGCGTGGAACCGCAAGAAGGGCACTGGCGCGGCACCGGACGCTGACTGTCGCAATGGTGGCAGCGCAAATGCTGTTGCGCCTGATGCAGCGTGTAGTAGTGATCGCAACGTGGGCATTCGGCTATCCAACCACAGTCGTGGCACAGTAGCGCAGGCGCAAAACCCCGGCGGTTAAGAAAGAGGATAACCTGGTTGTCGGCCTGTAAATGCTGGCGCATACGGGTGATTAACGCCGGAGCCAGACCTGCCTGCACCTTCTGACCTTTTAAATCCAGCACATGTTGAATTGCCGGGCGCGCATTGCCCGCCCGACGGGTCAGGCGCAGCAGGCGGTATTTTTTCTGCTGCACGTTGCATAACGTTTCCAGTGCGGGCGTTGCAGAGCCAAGAATAATTGGGATTTGCTCGCTATGCGCACGATACACCGCCAGGTCGCGGGCATGATAGCGCCAGCCTTCCTGCTGCTTGTAGGAGCTGTCGTGCTCTTCATCAATAACAATCACGCCGAGATTTTTAAACGGCGTAAACAGCGCGGAGCGGGTGCCGATGACAATCGCCGCCTCGCCATTTTTCGCTTTCAACCACGCCGAAAGACGCTCGCTGTCGTTCAGGCCGGAATGCAGAACTTCCACCGGGGCATTAAAACGTTCACGAAAACGGGCGATAGTTTGCGGTGTCAGGCCGATTTCCGGCACCATCACCAGCGCCTGTTTGCCCTGAGCGAGCACGTTTTCCAGTACACTGAGGTAAACCTCCGTTTTACCGGAACCGGTAACGCCCGCCAGCAGCCAGGCAGAAAAAGTATCTGCCGCGCTATGAATTGCGCCAACGGCGGTGGCCTGTTCGGTATTCAACCGCAACCGCTCACCAGAAACGGCATAGTTCGTTCGCCAGTCGCTAAACTCTGGTGTTTCACTTGCTAAATCACACAGACCTTTTTTGCGCAGTGCCTGCAACGCGGCATCATTAAATTCGAGCGTGGCAACCTGGTCGCGCCAGATTTTGCCTTGCCGTAACGCTGCCAGCGCCTGTTGTTGCTTTGGCGAACGTTTCAGGCTGTTCAGATCCACCGCCTGACCTTGTTCAGTGGCAAACCAGTACCACATCGGCGCGTTCGCCGCAGGCCGCCCCTGGCGCAGTAAAATCGGCAAGGCATGAAACAGCACATCGCCAATCGGATGATGATAGTAATCTGCCGCCCAGAGCAGTAATCGCCAGATGGAGTGAGTAAATACCGGCTCAACGTCCAGCACTTCAACTACCGCTTTCAGCTCGTTAAGCGGCAGCTCACTGACATCGCTCACTGACACCACAACCCCGATGCGCTCCTGTTGTTTGCCAAACGGCACGCGCACGCGACTCCCGGCTTTAACCGTCATGCCTTCTGGCAGCAGATAGTCAAAGGTACGAGGAAGCGGAACGGGCAAGGCAACGTGGGCAACGGGCATAGCATCATCCTGACTTGAAATTCGGTGGGTTAGTATACACATTGCCGTAGAAGAGTGCGGATCAGTTTGCATACGCTGGTTAATTTCTGTATGATTTCGCGCCTTCGTACGAAATGATCGTATTGAAGCTATACTTTTAACATCGCGTGGTGTCTGGCGTTAGGGCTGGAAGAGCGACGCGGCCTTAAACCGAGGTTTTCCCATGAAAAAAGATATTCACCCGAAATACGAAGAAATTACTGCTAGCTGCTCTTGCGGTAACGTAATGAAAATCCGCTCCACCGTTGGTCATGACCTGAACCTCGACGTGTGCAGCAAGTGCCACCCGTTCTTCACTGGCAAACAGCGTGATGTTGCTACCGGTGGCCGTGTTGACCGCTTCAACAAGCGTTTCAACATCCCGGGCAGCAAATAAGACCGGATTTCCGAAAAAAGCGCCGCACGGCGCTTTTTTTGTGCCTGAATTTTGGTCGTATTACCAGGAAAACAGCGGCCATTCTTTGGCGACCGTGGTGAGTTGTGGCGCGTCGAAAACGGCTTGTGGTGAAACTACCGTTTCCTCAAGCGGAATATTTTTGCCGTAGCGTTCTTTGAGCTTTGCCTGAACTAGCGGGTTACTAAGATCGAACTCTTTCAGCTTCTGCTGCTCGCCCACACGCATTCCCAGCGCATTCTGGTAGACCTTCCACACCACTTCCGAACAGTACTGGCGATCGTCGCTCCACGAGAAGCTGGAGTCATACGGTTTACCGAGATAACGTTTTGCCGTTTGCGCCAGTTTTTGCTGTTGTTCAACACTCAGTCCGCCTTCAACGCGGCGAACAACGTATTTGCCCTTTTCACCATGGGCGATCCACTGCTTGAGTGGGGTGTATTTTACCGGGCCGGCCGCTTCAAAAACGTAGGGCTTTTTGTTGCGTATCACCAGCATACCGGTGTGGCTGTAATCGGAATGGGTCGCCAGTTGGATCGCTTTACTTTGCGATGAGCGAGAGATCTGAAAGATGATGTCGCCGGTTTGTGGTTGCCAGGCAAATGCAGGCACAGAAACCAGCAGGCTGAGAATCAGTAGCCTGATTTTCATCGTTAAACGTCCATGTATGAAAAAAGCGGCTGGTTAACTCCGCGCCGCTCTTTTCCGCTTTAGTATTCCCACGTCTCCGGGTTAATCCCCATCTCACGCATGATCTCTTTTGCCGCCTCCGGAATTTCGTCGCTGCGCTCTTTACGCAGGTCGGCATCATCCGGCAAAGGTTGCCCGGTAAAGGCATGCAGAAACGCTTCGCACAGCAGCTCGCTGTTGGTCGCGTGACGCAGGTTGTTCACCTGACGACGCGTGCGTTCATCGGTGAGGATTTTTAACACCTTAAGAGGAATGGAAACCGTAATTTTTTTGACTTGTTCACTCTTCTTGCCGTGCTCAGCGTATGGGCTGATATATTCGCCGCTCCATTCAGCCATGAGATACTTAATCCTCTTCGTCAATAAATTGAGGCCAGACCACACAATTAATATGGGTACTGACCGTAAACCCGCATAGTTTACCGTACAGGCGTTACCGTGACATCGTGTAATGCACCTGTCGGCGTGATAATGCATATAATTTTAACGGCTATTTGAGATTTGCTCAATCTATACGCAAAGAAGTTTAGATGTCCAGATGTATTGACGTCCATTAACACAATGTTTACTCTGGTGCCTGACATTTCACCGACCAAGCCCAGGGAACTTCATCACATGACGCGTAAACAGGCCACCATCGCAGTGCGTAGCGGGTTAAATGACGACGAACAGTATGGTTGCGTTGTCCCTCCCATCCATCTTTCCAGTACCTATAACTTTACCGGATTTAATGAACCGCGCGCGCATGATTACTCGCGGCGCGGCAACCCAACGCGCGATGTGGTTCAGCGAGCGCTGGCAGAACTGGAAGGCGGTGCTGGTGCAGTACTTACTAATACCGGCATGTCCGCGATTCACCTGGTAACGACCGTCTTTTTGAAACCTGGCGATCTGCTGGTTGCGCCGCACGACTGCTACGGCGGTAGCTATCGCCTGTTCGACAGCCTGGCGAAACGCGGTTGCTATCGCGTGTTGTTTGTTGATCAAAGCGATGAACAGGCATTACGGGCAGCGCTGGCAGAAAACCCCAAACTGGTACTGGTAGAAAGCCCAAGTAATCCATTGTTACGCGTCGTGGATATTGCGAAAATCTGCCATCTGGCAAGGGAAGTCGGGGCGGTGAGCGTGGTGGATAACACCTTCTTAAGCCCGGCATTACAAAATCCACTGGCATTAGGTGCCGATCTGGTGTTGCATTCATGCACGAAATATCTGAACGGTCACTCTGACGTGGTGGCAGGCGTAGTGATTGCTAAAGACCCGGACGTTGTCACTGAACTTGCCTGGTGGGCAAACAATATTGGCGTGACGGGCGGCGCGTTTGACAGCTATCTGCTGCTGCGCGGGTTGCGAACGCTGGTGCCGCGAATGGAGCTGGCCCAGCGCAACGCGCAGGCGATTGTGAAATATCTGCAAACCCAGCCGTTGGTGAAAAAACTGTATCACCCGTCGCTGCCGGAAAATCAGGGGCATGAAATTGCCGCGCGCCAGCAAAAAGGCTTTGGCGCAATGTTGAGTTTTGAACTGGATGGCGATGAGCACACGCTGCGTCGTTTCCTGGGCGGGCTGTCGTTGTTTACGCTGGCGGAATCATTAGGGGGAGTGGAAAGTTTAATCTCTCACGCCGCAACCATGACACATGCAGGCATGGCGCCAGAAGCGCGTGCTGCCGCCGGGATCTCCGAGACGCTGCTGCGTATCTCCACCGGTATTGAAGATGGCGAAGATTTAATTGCCGACCTGGAAAATGGCTTCCGGGCTGCAAACAAGGGGTAAAAATGAGTGTGATTGCGCAGGCAGGGGCGAAAGGTCGTCAACTGCATAAATTTGGTGGCAGTAGTCTGGCTGATGTGAAGTGTTATTTGCGTGTCGCGGGCATTATGGCGGAGTACTCTCAGCCTGACGATATGATGGTGGTTTCCGCCGCCGGTAGCACCACTAACCAGTTGATTAACTGGTTGAAACTAAGCCAGACCGATCGTCTCTCTGCGCATCAGGTTCAACAAACATTACGTCGTTATCAGTGCGATCTGATTAGCGGCCTGCTACCCGCCGAAGAAGCCGATAACCTCATTAGCGCTTTTGTCAGCGATCTTGAGCGCCTGGCGGCGTTGCTCGACAGCGGTATTAACGATGCGGTGTATGCGGAAGTGGTGGGCCACGGTGAAGTGTGGTCGGCGCGCCTGATGTCTGCGGTGCTTAATCAACAAGGGCTGCCAGCGGCCTGGCTTGATGCCCGCGAGTTTTTACGCGCTGAACGCGCTGCGCAACCGCAGGTTGATGAAGGACTTTCTTACCCGTTGCTGCAACAGCTACTGGTACAACATCCGGGCAAACGTCTGGTGGTGACCGGGTTTATCAGCCGTAACAACGCCGGTGAAACGGTGCTGCTGGGGCGTAACGGTTCCGACTATTCCGCGACACAAATCGGTGCGCTGGCGGGTGTTTCTCGCGTAACCATCTGGAGCGACGTCGCCGGGGTATATAGCGCCGACCCGCGTAAAGTGAAAGATGCCTGCCTGCTGCCGTTGCTGCGTCTGGATGAAGCCAGCGAACTGGCGCGTCTGGCGGCTCCCGTTCTTCATGCCCGTACTTTACAGCCCGTTTCTGGCAGCGAAATCGACTTGCAACTGCGCTGTAGCTACACGCCGGATCAAGGTTCCACGCGCATTGAACGCGTGCTGGCCTCCGGTACTGGTGCACGTATTGTCACCAGCCATGATGATGTCTGCTTGATTGAGTTTCAGGTGCCCGCCAGCCAGGATTTCAAACTGGCGCATAAAGAGATCGACCAGATCCTGAAACGTGCTCAGGTGCGCCCACTGGCGGTTGGCGTGCATAACGATCGCCAGTTGCTGCAATTTTGCTACACCTCAGAAGTGGCCGACAGTGCGCTGAAAATCCTCGACGAAGCGGGATTACCTGGCGAACTGCGCCTGCGTCAGGGGCTGGCGCTGGTGGCGATGGTTGGGGCGGGCGTCACCCGTAACCCGCTGCATTGCCACCGCTTCTGGCAGCAACTGAAAGGCCAGCCGGTCGAGTTTACCTGGCAGTCCGATGATGGCATCAGCCTGGTGGCAGTACTGCGCACCGGCCCGACCGAAAGCCTGATTCAGGGGCTGCATCAGTCCGTCTTCCGCGCGGAAAAACGCATCGGCCTGGTGTTGTTCGGCAAGGGCAATATCGGTTCCCGCTGGCTGGAACTGTTCGCCCGTGAGCAGAGTACGCTTTCGGCACGTACCGGCTTTGAATTTGTGCTGGCAGGCGTGGTGGACAGCCGCCGTAGCCTGTTGAGCTATGACGGTCTGGACGCCAGCCGCGCGTTAGCCTTCTTCAACGATGAAGCGGTCGAGCAGGATGAAGAGTCGCTGTTCCTGTGGATGCGCGCCCATCCGTATGATGATTTAGTGGTGCTGGACGTTACCGCCAGCCAGCAGCTCGCTGACCAGTATCTTGATTTCGCCAGCCACGGTTTCCACGTCATCAGTGCCAACAAACTGGCAGGAGCGAGCGACAGCAATAAATATCGCCAGATCCACGACGCCTTCGAAAAAACCGGGCGTCACTGGCTGTACAACGCTACCGTCGGCGCAGGCTTGCCGATCAACCATACCGTGCGCGATCTGATCGACAGCGGCGATACCATTTTGTCGATCAGTGGGATCTTCTCCGGCACGCTCTCCTGGCTGTTCCTGCAATTCGACGGTAGCGTGCCGTTTACCGAACTGGTGGATCAGGCGTGGCAGCAGGGCTTAACCGAACCTGACCCGCGTGATGACCTTTCCGGCAAAGACGTGATGCGCAAGCTGGTGATTCTGGCGCGTGAAGCGGGTTACAACATTGAACCGGACCAGGTACGTGTTGAATCACTGGTGCCTGCCCATTGCGAAGGCGGCAGCATCGACCATTTCTTTGAAAATGGCGATGAACTTAACGAGCAGATGGTGCAACGACTGGAAGCGGCCCGCGAAATGGGGCTGGTGCTGCGCTACGTGGCGCGTTTCGATGCCAACGGCAAAGCGCGTGTGGGCGTGGAAGCGGTGCGTGAAGACCATCCGCTGGCATCACTACTGCCATGCGATAACGTCTTTGCCATCGAAAGCCGCTGGTATCGCGACAACCCGCTGGTGATCCGCGGGCCAGGTGCAGGGCGCGACGTCACCGCCGGGGCGATTCAGTCGGATATTAACCGACTGGCGCAGTTGTTGTAGTGATTATTGAACAAAAGCTGGCAGTTGCCAGCTTTTGTTGTCACCCCTAAACCTCTTCCTGGGGAAGTGGTGATTGATTGTCATTTTGCCTTTGGTCAGTGCCCCCGGTAATAAGGGGGCTTTTGTGTTGAGCGATGAAGTAACAGAGTGAATGGTGAAGTTATTAATGACAATTACAAAATGACATTAAGTAACAATATCTAAAATGTCACCTAATTTAAAATTGATAACCAATAGTAGTATAGGTTCCCCATCCTGTATTTTTTAATTCAAATGGACCATCTCCGAAGTTAACCTTCTCTCCCGCATTCCATTGTCCACCGTTGTGAAAATAACGTAGTGTAAATGCAAATTTCCAGTGTTCATATAGAAGGGAAAGGATATGGCTTGAAGCAATAGCATTACTGGTTCGTTTATTATTGTGTGACTTGTCCGCAAGATCGGAGCCAAAATCAAAGTTAGTAAAACTATTGTATACCAATCGCCCTCCGAATAAATTTGTAAGAGGGATGCTATATTTTATTTTGAATCGATATCCGTCCCATTCATTTTCATTAGCGGCACCATAGTTTTGCCACTGATACTTGGCGTATATATTGGCAGAAAGCTTAATTGGTAGACCCGTGTCGATATCTGTACCAAGCCCCATATACCATGTACTTTGCCGGGATGACTGGTTGTCACCCATATCATAGACATAGTTGTTTGCAATGAACCATTCTTTAAATGGGCCGAACGCAAGATTTAATCCGGTCAATTTGTCAATGGAAAACCGAGGTTCTATTTCCGTAAATAGTGGTGAGCCCTCATCCCAGATCCCAACATCATAGTGACTGCCGACGCCAAAGAATTTCGGTAGATCAACATAACCATAAAAATCAAACCAGTCTTTTCTTCCTGCTACAGTATATTCAGGGTAGAGGTCGTTAGTCAGTCTTGGGCCAAAGCGAGAGTCTGTGCGACCAATGACATTCAAGCTTTGATGTAACCAGCTTTCATCAATTTTAATTTCCTGAGCGTTTCCAATGCAAGGTATTAATAGAATGGATAAAGCTATCCAGTGCTTTTTTATATACATAAATATATCTCTTATATATTGTTGATTTAGAGAGAAATAATGTCATCCAGTGAATGAATGGTATTATAAGTTTTTGTTATTTGCTTACTTCTACCCGCATTTCATTTACCTGTGCAGGAGTAATCTTGTGGCCTTTCTTAAAATAATCGATTACGACATTGGACATGTTATTTCCGGCGCGGACCTGGACATTTTTCCCTTCTTTGAATGCCAGAAAACCATCGCCCCCAAGTGCAAGGAAAGTCGTAGTCGCAACATGGTAAATATTCGTATCAACGATCTCTTCACCATTAATTTTAAAAGATACAATGCGCTGACCTACTGGTTTCTGCAGGGTATAGCGCATTTCTGCGCCTTTTGACATTTGCAGGATGCCATTGGTAAGCGATGCCCCGTGTTCCAGTAGGTTACGCAGATCCTTACCGCTGAGATCCATTTCAGTAAGTTCATTCTTGAAGGGGAATGTACTGGTAATGTCACCAAAGGTAATCGTGCCTGCATTTATATCAGCACGTAAACTGCCGGAGTTTATCAACGCAATTTGTGCAGTCGGTGCAGCGACAAGCATTGCATCGGTAAACAGGTTGCCAAGTTGCGATGACTCACCGTAGGCACGAGTTAATGCAATCGATGATTCACCGACTGGTTGGCGTACAAGATCCGCCAGTTTTTTATTCCAGCCATTGATAACTTTTTGTGTGGTTGGATCAGGTATCCATTCATCGGCATAAACCGTTTTCAGCTCAAAGCTCTTCACTTTATGAGTACGAGCTGTAGGGTTGACATCAAGGATTAATTTACCAATATCGATACCGCCACTGTCAGTCGAAAGGATTAAGGTGTTGCCGACTTTGATTGGTTCTGGCGTTCCGACGTGGGCATGCCCGGTAATCAGAATATCCAATCCTTTCACCTTGCTTGCGGTTTGAATATCTTTATCCAGCGCACGTCTAACATCTGTATTGCCAATGCTGGACTGACGCGCCGGTACGCCTTCATGAACCAGCGCCACGGTGAGGTCAACCTTATCACGTAACTCGTCGATATAATGCTGCAAATACTTCACTTCATCACGTGCTTCAATCCCCTGATTCTTGAGGGGCGCGGAAGATTTATCAAATCGGTTATTATTGTCATTATCGAGTCCCTGGAGAGAGAGCTCCGAGACCGTGTCATTAAATGCAAATACGCCGTGTAGCCCAACAATACCAATCTTGATGCCATCTTTTTCCAGGATGGTGTAGGGCTTGTTCCAGAAGGGTTTCTCACTCTCTTTATGATAAACATTGCCTAATAAAACAGGGAAATTCGCTTTGCTTAATTGTCGGAGGGCATTATCCCAGCCATGGTCAAACTCATGATTACCGATTGATACTGCGTCAAAAGGCATGGTATTCATAATATCAATTATTGCTTCGCCCTTTGTCAGGCTACTGATATATGGCCCGGTGAAATAGTCTCCAGCATCAAAATAAAAGGTGGCTTTATTTTTGGCTTTCTCTTGTTTTACTAACGTGGATATATTGGCAAAGCCACCAATGTCGCGTTTTCCGTCTGCGACATACGGTACTTTATAGGAATCCACATGAGCGTGAAGATCATTGGTATAAATAATCGTGACATCCTGCGCCATAACTGAGGTCGAAAAAATAGTCAGCAATGTTGCGGCAAATAAAGTACGCTGCGCTGTTTTCATTCGCATTCCTTGTTAAATAAATTGACTGATAAATGAGATTTTATTTGGCGACGTCCATGACTCGTTTAGTTAAGTCTGGGGTGACAGGTTTATGATTTTTGAAATAATCGATGATAGATTCCGCCGAGGTTGTTCCCGGTATCGTCTTCACATTTTTTCCATTCAAAAATGCTTCAAAACCGTCACCACCACTGGCACAAAAGGAGTGCGTGGCAATACGATATGTTTGATTATCTTCCACGGGTTTGCCGTTAATGGTGAAAGAGATTAACCATTGGTTGAATGGTTTTTTGCTGTCATAGACAACCGCAACACTTTTAGAAACTTGTAACACACCGTTAGTTAGATTGGTTGCATGCGTCATCAATGATTTGAGATCGCGGCCCGTCAAATCCATCTCGATGAGGTCATTATTAAAGGGGAATGTGCTAATAACATCTCCCAGTGTGATATCGCCTTTAGGAAAATCAGCTCGCATCCCACCGCTATTTTGAAATCCGGCAACGGCATCAGGTGTTTTTTCCATCATTGCATCAAGAATAAGGTTGCCGGTAGAAGAGGAACTACCATACTCACGTGTTAAAACTACGGGAGAATGGCCGACAACTTCCTGTGTTATTTTGTTAAGCTTTGCACTCCATTTATCAATAGTATTTTGAACGATGGTGTCAGGTTTAAATTGATCTGCAAAGATGGTGATTAACTCACCATTATAACTATCAATTTTCTTCGTTTTCGGATTGTAATCAAGCACAAGTTTTCCGATGTTGGTGCCGTATGCATCGGTAGATACAATTAATGTGTTATTAACTTTTATTGGTTGCGGTGTTCCGACATGTGCGTGACCGGTAATTAAGACATCAACACCATTCACTTTTTTAGCTGTCTCAATATCTGCCTGTAGTAGCCGCTCCACATCTTTACTACCAAAGCTTGATTGACGCGCCGGGACACCTTCGTGAATTAGCAAAACGGTAATGTCGACTTTACCTTTTAATTCTGCAAGTGCTTTATTTAAATATTTAATTTCGTCTCTGGCTTCTACGCCTTCACGTGCTTTTGCCGCGACTGTATCATAGAAAGCGAATGCGCCATGCAATCCAATCACACCAATCTTTAAACCATCTTTTTCGATAATGGTCCACGGATGATCCCAAACTGGTTTATTCGTATCGGTGTAGTAGATATTTCCCAGCAGAATGGGGAATTTTGCTTTTGATAACTGAGACACCATATTGGGCACACCGTGATCGAACTCGTGATTACCAACAGACACCGCATCAAAGGGCATAGTGTTCATGATATCAATAATAGCTTCACCTTTGGTCAGTGTGCTGATATACGGCCCGGTAAAATAGTCGCCTGCATCAAAGAAAAACACATCTTTGCTTTTTTTCTTCGCTTCATTAACGATGCCTGCAATATTAGCCATACCACCTATAAGTCTGTTCTTATCAACAGCGATGATTTTTGCCGGATTGACATGTGCGTGAATGTCATTCGTATAATAAATAGTAACGTCCTGAGCTAGAACACTGTGAGAAAATATCACGCCGAATATGACTGATAATGTTGTAAATACAGTTTTCATCATCCCTCCTGGATAGGGTGTGTTACATTTGTTGAATTATTTAAATAAAAGGCACATCGTGTCTTATTTTATGTAAGCATAGTTCAGAAAAGTATTGTGTGATCTTAGTAACAAATAATGTTATTAATTAAACATTGACCATGATTATATTTCACGGTCATACATTTATATATTTAATTAAATGAAAGGTAGTGATCTCTCTTAATTTATGGTCGTTTGTCGAGTGTATTGACTAACAAGATGGAGTGAGCGATTCATTGTATTTTAACGCCAGTGAGGTCAGCATCTGCGTTACGCGACCTGCGGATAATAACGCGCTTTGGGTAAAGTCGTGTTGGTCTGTCAGCCATGTGATAAAACAACGACTGGTTGCCAGAGAAACATTTGCGCCCCTTTCTAAGCTGGCTCCCGTGAGTAGGCAGACCATCTTGCAGTTATTCCCCTGCTCCCAGCGCTGCCACTGATTTTGCCACCAACCATGGTATGTCGTTCCCTTAAAATGCCAGGGCGTATCAGCGTTACTGTCACTGATTTCTTCTTCTACGAACCAAAGTTCACCTTGTTGTTGGCGGAACTGATCTGCCCAGGCTGTAATAATTGCGCCTCTTAGAAAACATTCGTGTGAAATAATATGCGTTTTGACATCTGGATAGCGGATTTTCAGTATTCTGAAATGCCCGTGTGCCGTGATAACCGGGCGTAGTATGGCTCCCTTACCGTTGCGCTTGAGTACAGCACTGCCATACTGAATTTCATCGAACTGGCTCCGGCGCAAGAATTGCGCTTCACGCATATCTACCTTCTGCACGATATCGCGATGGTGCATAGTTGGTTCTGTGTTGCCCTTGTAACTGTACCGCAGACTGTCTCCTGTCTGATGTTGCGTATAATTCGTGGAGAGATGAAGAATGTTGCCACGAGTGGCGTCAAGACTGACTAAAACATACAGTTTTTGTACTGCGCTGGCCCCTTGAAAGGGTATGAACAGTTGAACGGTTTCAATGGCCTGGGGATGCGTAATTTCTTTCTGATATTTTTTAGGCGTCCAGACTTTTTTGCAGTTACGGCATTGAATGCGTTGCGAACCCTGTGGATTGTGACCATAACAAATCATGTCTGTGCCATAACATACCGGGCAGAAATGGCCTTTCTCAATTGCATAAGTAGACAAGTGAACTGACAACCAGTCACGAAATTGTTGCTCGTCAAACAACGGCGGGTAACTGCCACATGCCCGACAGTGCAGTGCCGGATAACCCAGTTTATAGTCTGGCCAACTGTAATCTTCCGATGAGGCTAATCCCAAATTTCGGCAACCGAACGTTTTACAGGCATTAATCGTAAACAGAGTCGACATATATCACCAACGATTTCACAAGGTCGTTGATTTTGTCCGGCAACTATCCCCTGCGGATGTGATTACTCTCACATAAATAAGTCTTTCAGAACGTAATGTAGCAATCCTTTATCTCACTGAAAGGGATTGTTTATGAAAATTAAAATACTTGCTGCGGGTATCGCATTAACACTGCCGTTCTGGGCTTGCGCTAAAGATGTCACTATTATTTATACCAACGACCTCCATGCGCATGTAGAACCTTATAAAGTGCCGTGGATCGCTGACGGTAAACGGGATATTGGCGGCTGGGCAAATATCACTACGCTGGTTAAGCAAGAAAAAGCAAAAAATAAAGCGACATGGTTTTTTGATGCGGGCGACTATTTTACCGGGCCATATATCAGCAGCCTGACCAAAGGTAAGGCTATTATCGATATTATGAATACTATGCCGTTTGATGCCGTCACAATAGGCAACCATGAATTTGACCACGGCTGGGACAACACATTATTACAGTTGAGCCAGGCAAAATTCCCTATTGTGCAGGGCAATATTTTTTATCAGAACAGCAGTAAATCATTCTGGGATAAGCCATATACCATCATCGAAAAAGACGGTGTGAAAATAGGCGTTATTGGTTTGCACGGAGTATTTGCCTTTAATGACACTGTCTCTGCTGCTACGCGCGTGGGTATTGAAGCGCGCGATGAAATTAAATGGCTACAACGTTATATCGATGAACTCAAAGGCAAGGTTGATTTGACCGTCGCCCTGATCCACGAAGGTGTTCCAGCCCGCCAGTCCAGTATGGGAGGCACAGATGTGCGTCGCGCGTTGGATAAAGATATTCAGACGGCAAGTCAGGTGAAAGGGCTGGATATTTTGATCACCGGACATGCACATGTGGGTACGCCGGAACCGATTAAAGTCGGCAATACGCTCATCCTCTCCACTGACAGCGGCGGGATTGATGTGGGCAAACTGGTTCTCGACTACAAAGAGAAGCCGCATAATTTTACGGTGAAAAACTTCGAGCTTAAAACCATTTACGCTGACGAGTGGAAGCCCGATCCGCAAACGAAACAGGTGATCGACGGCTGGAATAAAAAGCTTGATGAAGTGGTGCAACAAACGGTGGCGCAATCGCCGGTTGAATTAAAACGTGCCTATGGTGAATCGGCTTCCCTCGGGAACCTGGCGGCTGACGCTTTACTGGCAGCAGCGGGTAAAAATACCCAACTGGCGTTAACAAACTCTGGTGGTATCCGCAATGAGATCCCCGCAGGGGCGATCACGATGGGCGGCGTTATCAGTACGTTCCCGTTCCCCAACGAACTGGTGACGATGGAACTCACGGGTAAACAATTACGCAGTCTGATGGAACACGGCGCAAGTTTAAGCAATGGCGTTTTACAGGTATCGAAAGGCCTGGAAATGAAGTACGACAGCAGCAAGCCGGTTGGTCAGCGGGTAATCACACTGACTCTGAATGGCAAACCCATTGAAGATGCGACGGTTTATCACATTGCTACTCAGAGTTTCCTTGCTGATGGTGGAGATGGTTTTACCGCCTTTACCGAAGGGAAAGCGCGTAACACAACGGGCGGTTATTACGTTTATCACGCGGTGGTTGATTACTTCAAAGCGGGCAACACCATTACGGATGAACAGCTCAACGGTATGCGCGTGAAGGATATCAAATAAAAGTGCGCACTGAATTGACTCAACTGTTTGTTACCCGTTGATTGCGCAGATCCTGTATTCGGCCTACGCGAGGGCGCAGGCCGAATCAGATGCCTTAACATCACCATCCGGTGGCAGGACGTTGTTTTTCGAATTAGCCCAGGTGTCGCTGTGTTGTCAGAATATGAGTCAAAACGTGCGAGGTGGATTGCGCTATAGAGAAATCTTTTATCGCCTCTAATTAAGATGAGTTTTTTTCATCTTCCCTGATTTTTCCTCACCATCATTGGTTATTTTTCGGTTGACGCCCTTCGGCTTTTCCTTCATCTTTACATCTGGACGTCTAAACGGATAGATGTGCACAACACAACATATAACGATAAGCGATTGATGAGGTAAGGTATGAGCTTTTTTCACGCCAGCCAGCGGGATGCCCTGAATCAGAGTCTGGCAGAAGTCCAGGGGCAGATTAACGTTTCGTTCGAATTTTTCCCGCCGCGTACCAGTGAAATGGAGCAGACCCTGTGGAACTCCATCGATCGCCTTAGCAGCCTGAAACCGAAGTTTGTATCGGTGACCTATGGCGCAAACTCCGGCGAGCGCGACCGTACGCACAGCATTATTAAAGGCATTAAAGATCGCACCGGCCTGGAAGCGGCACCGCATCTTACCTGCATTGATGCGACGCCTGCCGAGCTGCGGATCATTGCACGCGACTACTGGAATAACGGTATTCGCCATATCGTGGCGCTGCGTGGCGACCTGCCGCCGGGAAGTGGTAAGCCAGAAATGTATGCTTCTGACCTGGTGACGCTGTTAAAAGAAGTGGCAGATTTCGATATCTCCGTGGCGGCGTATCCGGAAGTACATCCAGAAGCGAAAAGTGCCCAGGCCGATTTACTCAACCTGAGACGAAAAGTGGATGCCGGAGCCAACCGCGCCATTACTCAGTTCTTCTTCGATGTCGAAAGCTACCTGCGTTTTCGCGATCGCTGCGTCTCGGCAGGCATTGATGTGGAAATCATTCCGGGAATTTTGCCGGTTTCGAACTTTAAACAGGCGAAGAAATTTGCCGACATGACCAACGTGCGTATTCCGGCGTGGATGGCACAAATGTTCGACGGCCTGGATGACGATGCTGAAACCCGCAAGCTGGTGGGCGCGAATATTGCCATGGATATGGTGAAGATTTTAAGCCGTGAAGGAGTGAAAGATTTCCACTTCTATACGCTTAACCGCGCTGAAATGAGTTACGCGATTTGCCATACACTGGGTGTTCGACCTGGTTTATAAATAGTGTGCCTTTTGTGAAAATCACACAGTGATCACAAATTTTAAACAGAGCACAAAATGCTGCCTCGAAATGAGGGCGGGAAAATAAGGTTATCAGCCTTGTTTTCTCCCTCATTACTTGAAGGATACAAATCTAAAACCCTTTTTTATAAAGCATTTATCCTAAATCGGACATAATCAAAAAGTCTTAATTACGATCAATTTGATCTACATCTCTTTAACCAACAATATGTAAGATCTCAACTATCGCATCCGTGGATTAATTCAATTATAACTTCTCTCTAACGCTGTGTATCGTAACGGTAACACTGTAGAGGGGAGCACATTGATGAGCACGTCAGACGATATCCATAACACGACAGCCACCGGCAAATGCCCGTTCCATCAGGGCGGTCACGACCAGAGCGCAGGTGGGGGCACAACCACGCGCGACTGGTGGCCAAATCAACTCCGTGTTGACCTGTTAAACCAACATTCTAATCGTTCTAACCCGCTGGGTGAGGACTTTGACTACCGCAAAGAATTCAGCAAATTAGATTACTACGGCCTGAAAAAAGATCTGAAAGCCCTGCTGACAGAATCTCAACCGTGGTGGCCAGCCGACTGGGGCAGCTACGCCGGTCTGTTTATTCGTATGGCCTGGCACGGCGCGGGTACTTACCGTTCAATCGACGGTCGCGGCGGCGCGGGTCGTGGTCAGCAACGTTTTGCACCGCTGAACTCCTGGCCGGATAACGTAAGCCTCGATAAAGCGCGTCGCCTGTTGTGGCCAATCAAACAGAAATATGGCCAGAAAATCTCCTGGGCCGACCTGTTTATCCTCGCGGGTAACGTGGCGCTGGAAAACTCCGGCTTCCGTACCTTCGGTTTTGGTGCCGGTCGTGAAGACGTCTGGGAACCGGATCTGGATGTTAACTGGGGTGATGAAAAAGCCTGGCTGACTCACCGTCATCCGGAAGCGCTGGCGAAAGCACCGCTGGGTGCAACCGAGATGGGCCTGATTTACGTTAACCCGGAAGGCCCGGATCACAGCGGCGAACCACTTTCGGCGGCAGCAGCTATCCGCGCGACCTTCGGCAACATGGGCATGAATGACGAAGAAACCGTGGCGCTGATTGCGGGTGGTCATACGCTGGGTAAAACCCACGGTGCTGGTCCGACATCAAACGTAGGTCCTGATCCAGAAGCTGCACCGATTGAAGAACAAGGTTTAGGCTGGGCGAGCACTTACGGCAGCGGCGTTGGCGCAGATGCCATTACCTCTGGTCTGGAAGTGGTCTGGACCCAGACGCCGACCCAGTGGAGCAACTATTTCTTCGAGAACTTGTTCAAGTATGAGTGGGTACAGACCCGCAGCCCGGCTGGCGCAATCCAGTTTGAAGCGGTAGACGCACCGGAAATTATCCCGGATCCGTTTGATCCGTCGAAGAAACGTAAACCGACGATGCTGGTGACCGACCTGACGCTGCGTTTTGATCCTGAGTTCGAGAAGATCTCTCGTCGTTTCCTCAACGATCCGCAGGCGTTCAACGAAGCCTTTGCTCGTGCCTGGTTCAAACTGACGCACAGGGATATGGGGCCGAAATCTCGTTACATCGGACCGGAAGTACCGAAAGAAGATCTGATCTGGCAAGATCCGCTGCCGCAGCCGATCTACAACCCGACCGAGCAGGACATTATCGATCTGAAATTCGCGATTGCGGATTCTGGTCTGTCTGTTAGTGAGCTGGTATCGGTGGCCTGGGCGTCTGCTTCTACCTTCCGTGGTGGCGACAAACGTGGTGGTGCCAACGGTGCGCGTCTGGCATTAATGCCGCAGCGTGACTGGGATGTGAACGCCGCAGCCGTTCGTGCTCTGCCAGTTCTGGAGAAAATTCAGAAAGAGTCTGGCAAAGCTTCGCTGGCGGATATCATCGTGCTGGCAGGTGTGGTTGGCGTTGAGAAAGCCGCAAGCGCCGCAGGTTTGAGCATTCATGTACCGTTTGCGCCGGGCCGCGTTGATGCGCGTCAGGATCAGACTGACATTGAGATGTTCGAACTGCTGGAGCCAATTGCTGACGGTTTCCGTAACTATCGCGCTCGTCTGGACGTTTCCACCACCGAGTCACTGTTGATTGATAAAGCACAGCAACTGACGCTGACCGCGCCGGAAATGACTGCGCTGGTGGGCGGGATGCGCGTACTGGGTGCCAACTTCGATGGCAGCAAAAACGGCGTCTTCACTGACCGCGTTGGCGTATTGAGCAATGACTTCTTCGTGAACTTGCTGGATATGCGTTACGAGTGGAAAGCGACCGACGAATCGAAAGAACTGTTCGAAGGCCGTGACCGCGAAACTGGCGAAGTGAAATACACAGCCAGCCGTGCGGATCTGGTCTTTGGTTCTAACTCTGTCCTGCGTGCGGTGGCGGAAGTCTACGCCAGCAGCGATGCCCACGAGAAGTTTGTTAAAGACTTCGTGGCAGCGTGGGTGAAAGTGATGAACCTCGACCGTTTCGACCTGCTGTAATCTGACCTTCTTCAGCGACTGCCTTTCATGCAGTCGCTGAAGTTTCTTTACCGGCGTATAGTGTCCACAGGAAAACTACACACTGGATCTCTCATGTCTGCCGCAGGAAAGAGCAACCCACTGGCAATCAGTGGCCTGGTTGTGCTCACACTTATCTGGAGTTATAGCTGGATTTTCATGAAGCAAGTCACCAGCTACATCGGTGCCTTCGACTTCACCGCCTTACGCTGCATTTTCGGCGCTCTCGTTTTATTCATCGTCCTTTTATTACGTGGTCGCGGAATGCGCCCGACGCCGTTTAAATACACCTTAGCCATTGCCCTGTTACAAACCTGCGGGATGGTTGGCCTGGCACAGTGGGCGCTGGTCAGCGGCGGAGCGGGGAAGGTGGCAATCCTGAGCTATACCATGCCGTTCTGGGTGGTAATTTTCGCCGCGTTGTTTCTCGGTGAACGCCTGCGACGTGGGCAATATTTCGCGATACTGATTGCCGCTTTCGGCTTATTTTTGGTGTTGCAGCCGTGGCAACTCGATTTCTCTTCGATGAAAAGTGCCATGCTGGCAATCCTCTCCGGTGTGAGTTGGGGGGCGAGCGCGATTGTTGCTAAACGTCTGTATGCCCGCCATCCGCGCGTGGATTTATTGTCGCTAACATCCTGGCAGATGCTGTATGCGGCGCTGGTGATGAGCGTGGTCGCTTTACTGGTGCCGCAACGTGAAATTGACTGGCAACCCACCGTGTTCTGGGCGCTGGCCTACAGTGCGATTCTGGCGACAGCGCTGGCGTGGAGCTTATGGTTGTTTGTATTGAAAAACTTGCCTGCCAGTATTGCCAGCTTAAGCACACTGGCCGTTCCCGTTTGCGGCGTACTCTTTTCCTGGTGGCTGCTCGGTGAGAATCCGGGGGCAGTTGAAGGTAGCGGTATTGTGCTGATTGTGCTGGCACTGGCGCTGGTGAGCCGTAAGAAAAAAGAAGCCGTCAGTGTAAAAAGGATCTGAATTTTTTCTTCATGTGGGGAGATCTCTTATTTAGCAAAATACCGATAGTGCCCCACCATCCGCCAGCTAAACAGTACATCTTCTTCCTGCGCGCCTGCGCCAATGTTATGTATCACCAGCGGCGTACCGTCGCGGGCGAAGCCATCTGACACCACCCCAATATGTGCCAGCCCGTTATCTAATCGCCAGGAGACAATATCGCCCGCTTGATAGTCACTGGGGTTCTTGCTGGTGGGGCGTGTTTTATCGTGGCGGGTAAACCAGGTTTCCAGATTAGGCACCCGACGGTGATCGATGTTGCTGTCCGGGCGCTTTAACTGCCATTTTTGCGGGTACGCAGCAAAATTCTTCGCCATATCTTCGTGCACCAGTTTCTGCAAATCGACCTTCTGGCTGCGCAATGCACGGATCACCACATCGGAACATACGCCGCGTTCTTGCGGGACATCACCGCCAGGATAGGTAAGCTGCACATACGCCGGATCGTAAAATAGCGTGCTGCCGATTTGCTGTCTGGCGCCGTCTGCGATGGCAAGATTGGTGTTAGCCTGGATTTGTACCACGGTTGGTGGAACGGCGGGAGATTTTAAGGAGTAACTGGTAAATACCGTCAGAAGACTGAATAACGCCAGTGAAGCTTTCATCTGTTTCGTCCGTGAAAATAAGAGTCACAGATTCGACCTTCCGGGCTAACGATTGTTCTGTGGAGAAAATGTCCAGAAGCGGATAAAAAAACACCCGAACAAGGTGGAAGTTTCAGATTACTGGCACAGCGTGCCGGATGCGGCGTGAACGCCTTATCCGGCCTACAAAAGTACGTAAATTTACTATATTGCAGAGATTGCGTAGGCCTGATAAGCGTAGCGCATCAGGCAATTTTGCGTTCAAACTCCCGGACAAGCCGGGAGTTTGGAGTAGGTTATTCCCACTCTTGCAGGAAACGCTGACCATACTGGTCGGCTACCAGCAGTGCGGCGTAAACCTGATCTGGCGTCGCGCCGCCAGGCATGTTGTGGATGGTTTCACCTTCTGCACATGCCGCTTCTGCCACAATTCGCATTTTCGCCGGGACATCTTCTTTAATATCCAGTTGAGCGAGAGTTATTGGCAAACCTACCGCATGGCTAAGCGCAGCTACGGTTTCGATTTCCTCCACCGGCGCGTTTTCCAGAACCAGCTGCGTCAGCGTACCGAATGCCACTTTTTCACCATGATAATAGTGATGCGCGTCCGGGATAGCGGTCAGGCCGTTATGTACCGCGTGTGCCGCCGCCAGCCCGCCGCTTTCAAAACCAACGCCACTCAAATAGGTGTTCGCTTCAATCACGCGCTCCAGCGCCGGAGTCACTACATGCTGTTCGGCGGCAAGCATCGCTTTTTCGCCTTCTTCCAGCAGGGTGTTGTAGCACAGTTCAGCCAGTGCCAGCGCTGCCTGAGTGCACTTGCCACCCGCCATGGTGGTCGCGCCGCTACGGGAACAGGCACGCGCTTCAAACCAGGTTGCCAGCGCATCGCCAATACCCGCCGCTAACAGACGCGCGGGCGCGCCAGCGACGATTTTGGTGTCGACAATGACCATATTCGGGTTATTTGGCAACAGCAGATAGCGGTCAAACTCACCCTCATCGGTGTAGATAACAGACAGTGCGCTGCACGGTGCGTCGGTAGAAGCGATAGTCGGTGCGATCGCTACCGGAACACCCATGAAATGTGCCAGTGCTTTGGCAGTATCGAGGGTTTTTCCGCCACCGATACCGAGAATTGCGCCACACTGCGCAGTCTCCGCGATGCCACGCAGACGGTCGATCTCATTTTGCGAACATTCACCGCCAAACGGCGCAATTTCTACTACCAGTCCAGCATCTTTAAAGCTTTTCTCGACAGTGGATTGAGCAAAACCTAAAACAAATTTGTCACCCACCACTAACCAGCGTTCCGCCAGTGGCTTCAGGTACTCGCCCAGACGATTAATTACATCTGCGCCCTGGATGTATTTACCTGGTGATTGAATAATGCGGTCCATAATTACTCCTTTAGAGATGAGTAGTGCCAAATGCGGCATTCCAGTCGTGCTCGAACTTCTCTATAGCTGACTCTACCGCAGGGGTGTTAAGCATTTGTTGCGCTACATCTAAGGGCAGTGTGATGGATTCACATCCAGCCAGCAAACAATCCAGCGCCTGACGTGGTGTTTTAAAGCTGGCAGCCAGCACCATGCTTTCTGGCGCATGCATTTCCAGTAACGCTTGCAACTCCTGTACAGTACGAATGCCGTCACCGCCCTGGGCATCTACGCGGTTAACGTATGGAGCAACGTATTTGGCTCCAGCCAGCGCCGCCAGTAATCCTTGCGCGGCGCTGTACACTGCGGTTCCCAGCGTAGTAATGCCTTCTTTCTTCAGCATTTTAATTGCTGCCAGACCTTCAGAGGTTACCGGAATTTTCACCACAATGCCCGGAATAGCGTCGCGCAGGCGTTTCGCTTCTTTCACCATACCCTGCGCGTCGCGGCTCATGGTCTGAGCAAACAGAATTCCCTCATCACCGAACGCTTTTTGCAGGCGCGGCAGCACTTCCCAGATGGACTCCTTGCTGGCAGCGATAATGCTCGGGTTAGTTGTCACCCCGGCAATCGGGAATATGCGTGCCAGACGTTCGACTTCTGCGACGTTAGCGGTGTCCAGATACAGTTCCATGATGTTTCCTTTTACAGTTCCAGTTCATGTTGCAGCAGGCTGGCGATAGCGTCGGCAGAGGCGGCGTTAACCAGCGCATTACGGAATTCTTCGTGCATGATGCGACGAGCGAGGCGCGAGAAAATGCGCATATGTTGATCGCCCGCGGCGTGTTTGTTCAGGGTTAACATAATGATGAATTGCGCTTCATCATCGCCCCAGCGCACTGGCGCTTGCAGACGCGCTACGCTGATGGTGGATTGCTCAATGTGTTCCGATTTACTGTGGGGAATGGCGAAACTAAAGCCCAGTCCGGTAGAGAAAACGGCCTCGCGCGCCCACAAGTCGGCTTCCAGTTTACGCGGATAGCGGCAGCGGCCCGCCAGCAGCAGGTTATCGGTCATGCCTTTGAGCACTTCTTCTTTGCTGCGCCAGTCGCTTTCCAGTGTGATGCACTCGGCGGTGACCAGCGGTGCGTCCTGTTGGGTCATGCGGAATTGCGCCAGCAGGTGTTCCACTTCCAGCGAAGTACGGCAGGCCATTGCCTGGTTGAGCAACTGGCGGCACTCACGGCTATCAAGTTGCGCCATCCGCGCTTTCGCCGCCGGAATTGATGGTGCGCTCATGCTGAGTTCATCCAGCCCTAAACCGACCAGCAACGGCAGCACGGAACCTTTCGCTCCCAGTTCACCGCACAGACCAATCCATTTGCCCTGGCGATGCACCGCCTGCACGGCGTAATCGAGCGCCCGCAAGAAGGCCGGATTCAGGCTGTTGTAGTGACGAGTCACCTTAGCGTTATCGCGATCCACTGCCAGTAGATATTGCGTCAGGTCATTACTACCAATACTAAAGAAATCAATCTCTTCGCAGCATTGATCGATGATGAACATCACCGACGGCACTTCCAGCATGATGCCGAGCTGGATCTTCTCATCAAACGGAATGTGTTCGTTACGCAGTTGCTGTTTGGCTTCCGCCAGTTTTTCTTTCACCCATAAGATCTCTTCCATTGAGGAGATCATCGGGATCATGATTTTCAGGCTGCCGTGAGCAGAGGCGCGCAGGATCGACCGTAGTTGTGTGGTAAACAACGACGCGTATTCTTCATAAATACGCACCGCGCGATAACCGAGGAACGGGTTAGCTTCTGCCGGAATGTTCAGATAATCAACGGGTTTATCACCGCCAATGTCCATAGTGCGCACAATAATGCTGCGTCCGTTGGCAGACTCCAGCGCCTGACAAAAAATGTTGTACAGCTCGCTTTCACCCGGTGCACTGGTGCGATCCATATAGAGCATTTCAGTGCGGAACAAACCAACGCCTTCCGCACCATTGCCGAATGCGGCCTGCGCTTCCACGGAGTGAGCGATGTTAGCGGCAATTTCAATGCGGATACCGTCTGCGGTACGCGCTTGCTGGGTCAGCCAGACACGCTGTTGCTCACGCAGAGCGTCCTGTACGCGGGCTTCTTGCTGATAATAACGGGCCACGGATTCCCCTGGCTCAACCACAATCGCCCCTGCGTTGCCGTCGATATAAATCGTTTGATGTTGCCACGGAGTAAGGGCATCAATATCCACACCTACCAGCGTCGGAATGTTGAACGAACGGGCAAGGATCACCGTATGTGAGGTGGTGCCGCCACTTTTCAGTAATAGACCTTTGAGGTGATTTTTATCCAGTTCGAGGAACTGGCTGGGGGTCAGTTCATCCGCCATACAAATGGCGGGCTGCGTCAGTTTGCCCGGTGCCGGGAAGCGTTGCTCACCGTAGATTTGCTGGAGTAACTGGAAGCAGACGTCGCGTACGTCCAGGGCGCGTTCTTGCAGGTAGCTGCTGCTGGAACGGGAAAACTCTTCGCAGAAGTGGTGTGCACTGGCGACAATCGCTTCGGCACAGCTTAATCCGGCGCTGACACCTGCCAGTAAATGTTCGCGCAGGGAAGTATCGCCAGCCAGGGATCGGTGCGCTTCCAGAATCGCGCTGGTAGCACCGTCGCTATCCAGCAGACGAAACTCTATGTTTTTCAGTACCAGCGTCAGACCGTTTTCCAGTGCGGATTGTTCGGCGTCAACGCCTTTGGCTGCGGGAAGATTACCCAGCGCATTGAGATCTAAAGAAGAGATCGGCGTCAGAATGCCGCCTGCGCTACCGCTGCACACGGTGCGAGCACGGATAATTTGCGGATTCAGATTGGTCAGTGAAATCGGCAGTGGTTCCAGTTCGTCAGATTTTACTTCCACCAGCGGTGCGTCGCAGTGGGGGAATTCATCGCGCAGCCACTGGCTTAAACGCTGGTGCGCTTCCTGTTCGTCGGCCCCGGAAATCAGTAACTGGCAGTTATCGCCCACCAGCGTATCGGTGCCAATCAGCGCAAGGGCGCTTTTGGCGTTGCCCTTGCGGTCAGTGCGCAGGTTATGCCACTCAATTTGTGATGAAAAAGTATTACACAGCGTTTCAACGTGGCTTGCCGGACGCGCATGCACGCCGTTAGGTAGCTCACAAATAAATTCCACAATCAGGGCCATTGCCTTTCTCCCGGTACGGTTTTCTGTTTACAGGATAAGAGCGCACGGCAACGGCCTGCCATGTGACAAATCTGCCAAAAGCTGGACAAATGTAATGTAACCGTCAATTTGCGACGCGTCTCACAAGACGCCGTTTTGCGGCGTACTTCCGGATTATCGCAAGTTATGAGGCGGATCGCATTTTTGTACTGATATTACAAAAGTCCAGTAAATGGCCTTTTTATCCACTGTTTGCTCCGCCTGCGATTGCCTATTGTTTCTTCCATCAAAAATATGGACATGGGCTTTCGCAAGCCCGGGAGCAGCTTATGAATGAGTTGGTGCAGATCCTGAAAAATACCCGTCAGCATTTAATGACGGGCGTTTCACACATGATTCCCTTCGTGGTATCGGGCGGTATTTTGCTGGCGGTTTCCGTCATGTTGTATGGCAAAGGCGCAGTGCCGGATGCCGTAGCCGATCCGAATCTGAAAAAACTGTTTGATATCGGCGTTGCAGGTTTGACGCTGATGGTGCCTTTCCTCGCCGCTTACATCGGTTATTCCATTGCAGAACGTTCTGCGCTGGCTCCATGCGCTATCGGTGCCTGGGTTGGTAACAGCTTTGGCGCGGGCTTCTTTGGTGCGCTGATCGCCGGGATTATCGGCGGCATCGTGGTGCATTACCTGAAGAAAATTCCGGTGCATAAAGTTCTGCGCTCGGTGATGCCAATCTTCATCATTCCAATCGTCGGCACACTGATTACCGCTGGCGTCATGATGTGGGGGCTGGGCGAGCCGGTGGGGGCGTTGACCAACAGCCTGACCCAGTGGCTTCAGGGGATGCAGCAGGGCAGCATTGTTATGCTGGCGGTGATCATGGGTCTGATGCTGGCGTTCGATATGGGCGGCCCGGTTAACAAAGTGGCCTATGCCTTCATGCTGATTTGCGTTGCTCAGGGTGTTTATACCGTGGTGGCTATTGCCGCTGTTGGGATTTGTGTTCCACCGCTGGGGATGGGGCTGGCGACGCTGATTGGTCGTAAAAATTTCTCCGCAGAAGAGCGCGAAACCGGCAAGGCGGCACTGGTGATGGGCTGTGTTGGCGTTACTGAAGGGGCGATTCCTTTCGCCGCTGCCGATCCGCTGCGTGTCATTCCTTCCATCATGGTCGGTTCAGTTTGTGGTGCGGTAACTGCGGCGCTGGTCGGTGCGCAGTGCTATGCAGGCTGGGGTGGTCTGATTGTGCTGCCGGTGGTTGAAGGTAAGTTGGGTTACATCGCGGCAGTGGCTGTCGGGGCGGTTGTGACGGCAGTCTGCGTGAACGTGCTGAAAAGTCTGGCGCGTAAAAATGGGTCTTCAACTGAAGAGAAGGAAGACGACCTGGATCTGGATTTTGAAATTAATTAATTGAGGAACGAGCCATGACGAAAATTATCGCAGTAACCGCATGTCCTTCAGGTGTTGCCCATACTTATATGGCGGCAGAGGCGCTGGAAAGCGCCGCGAAAGCGAAAGGCTGGGAAGTGAAAGTAGAAACCCAGGGGTCGATTGGTCTGGAAAATGAACTGACTGCGGAAGACGTGGCAAGCGCCGATATGGTGATTTTGACCAAAGATATCGGCATCAAATTTGAAGAGCGTTTTGCTGGCAAGACTATCGTGCGTGTCAACATCAGCGACGCGGTAAAACGTGCTGACGCCATTATGAGCAAAATTGAAGCTCACCTGGCGCAAACCGCTTAAGTTCTTATCCCGCCCGCAAGGGCGGGTTCGCTTTCCCACAGGAGTTCCTCATGACGAATCGTATCTCTCGCCTCAAAACTGCACTGTTTGCCAATACCCGTGAAATCTCGCTGGAGCGGGCGTTGCTTTATACCGCCAGCCATCGGCAAACCGAAGGGGAGCCGGTGATAATGCGTCGGGCGAAAGCAACAGCGTATATCCTTGAACACGTTGAAATTTCGATTCGTGATGAAGAACTGATTGCCGGTAACCGCACCGTAAAACCACGCGCCGGGATTATGTCGCCGGAAATGGACCCTTACTGGCTGCTGAAAGAGCTGGATCAATTCCCGACGCGTCCGCAGGACCGCTTTGCTATCAGCGAAGAAGATAAACGTATCTACCGCGAAGAGTTGTTCCCGTACTGGGAAAAACGTTCGATGAAAGATTTCATCAACGGGCAGATGACGGATGAAGTAAAAGCCGCGACCAGCACGCAGATTTTCAGCATCAACCAGACGGATAAAGGCCAGGGGCACATTATTATTGATTACCCGCGCCTGCTGAATCACGGGCTGGGGGAGCTGGTGGCACAGATGCAGCAACATTGTCAGCAACAGCCGGAGAATCACTTTTATCAGGCAGCGCTGTTACTGCTGGAAGCCTCGCAGAAACATATTTTGCGTTACGCCGAACTGGCGGAAACGATGGCGGCAAGCTGCACTGATGGCCCGCGTCGCGAAGAACTGCTGACCATTGCGGAGATCTCCCGCCATAACGCCGAACATAAGCCGCAGACGTTCTGGCAGGCGTGCCAGTTATTCTGGTACATGAACATCATTCTGCAATACGAATCCAACGCCAGTTCGCTATCGTTGGGGCGCTTCGACCAGTATATGTTGCCGTTCTATCAGACATCATTAACCCAGGGCGAAGATCCGGCATTCCTGAAAGAACTGCTCGAATCTTTATGGGTGAAATGCAACGACATCGTGCTGTTGCGCTCCACCAGTAGCGCGCGTTATTTCGCCGGTTTCCCTACCGGCTATACCGCACTGCTCGGCGGGTTAACCGAGAACGGACGTAGCGCGGTGAACGTGCTTTCGTTCCTTTGCCTTGACGCTTATCAAAGCGTGCAATTACCGCAACCGAACCTCGGCGTGCGCACTAACGCCTTGATCGACACCCCTTTCCTGATGAAAACCGCAGAAACCATTCGCCTCGGCACCGGTATTCCGCAAATCTTTAACGATGAAGTGGTAGTGCCAGCGTTCCTCAACCGTGGCGTTTCGCTGGAAGATGCGCGCGACTATTCCGTAGTGGGCTGTGTGGAATTATCTATTCCCGGCAGAACCTACGGCTTGCATGACATCGCGATGTTTAACCTGCTGAAAGTGATGGAAATCTGCCTGCATGAAAATGAAGGCAACGCTGCGCTGACTTATGAAGGTTTACTGGAACAGATCCGCGCCAAGATCAGCCACTACATCACCCTGATGGTTGAGGGCAGCAATATTTGTGATATCGGCCATCGCGACTGGGCTCCTGTACCGCTACTCTCGTCTTTTATCAGCGATTGTCTGGAAAAAGGTCGCGATATTACCGATGGCGGCGCGCGTTATAACTTCTCCGGCGTACAGGGGATCGGTATCGCCAACCTGAGCGATTCTCTCCATGCGTTGAAAGGGATGATTTTTGATCAACAGCGTTTAAGTTTTGACGAATTGCTGTCGGTATTAAAAGCCAACTTCGCCACGCCAGAAGGCGAAAAAGTCCGCGCTCGCTTAATTAACCGCTTCGAGAAATACGGTAACGATATCGACGAGGTGGATAACATCAGCGCCGAACTGTTACGCCACTACTGCAAAGAAGTGGAAAAATACCAGAACCCGCGCGGCGGCTACTTCACGCCGGGATCGTATACCGTTTCTGCCCACGTCCCGTTGGGATCGGTGGTTGGCGCGACGCCAGACGGTCGTTTTGCCGGGGAACAACTGGCAGACGGTGGCTTGTCACCCATGCTGGGTCAGGATGCACAAGGGCCAACGGCGGTACTGAAATCAGTCAGTAAGCTCGATAATACGCTGCTGTCTAACGGTACGTTGCTGAACGTGAAATTCACTCCGGCGACCCTGGAAGGTGAAGCGGGATTACGCAAACTGGCCGACTTCTTACGGGCGTTTACCCAGCTTAAGTTGCAGCATATTCAGTTTAACGTGGTGAACGCCGACACGTTGCGGGAAGCGCAACAGCGCCCACAAGATTATGCCGGGCTGGTGGTGCGCGTTGCCGGATACAGCGCCTTCTTTGTCGAACTGTCGAAGGAGATCCAGGATGACATCATCCGCCGGACAGCGCATCAGCTGTAACGTTGTGGAAACGCGCCGCAATGATGTGGCGCGCATTTTCAACATTCAGCGTTATTCACTGAATGACGGCGAGGGCATTCGTACGGTGGTCTTTTTTAAAGGCTGTCCGCATCTTTGCCCATGGTGTGCTAATCCGGAGTCGATCTCCGGCAAAATCCAGACGGTACGCAGAGAGGCGAAATGTCTGCACTGTGCGAAATGTTTGCGTGATGCGGATGAATGCCCCTCCGGGGCGTTTGAACGGATTGGTCGCGATATCAGCCTTGACGCTCTGGAACGGGAAGTGATGAAAGATGACATTTTCTTTCGCACGTCCGGCGGTGGCGTCACGCTTTCTGGCGGCGAAGTGTTAATGCAGGCGGAGTTTGCGACCCGTTTTTTACAGCGACTGCGGCTATGGGGTGTGTCATGCGCCATCGAAACTGCCGGAGACGCGCCAGCCAGCAAGCTGTTACCGCTGGCGAAATTGTGCGATGAAGTGTTGTTCGATTTAAAAATTATGGATGCGGCTCAGGCGCGGGATGTGGTGAAGATGAACCTGCAACGCGTGCTGGAGAATCTGCGTTTGCTGGTGAGTGAGGGTGTCAACGTGATCCCGCGTTTACCGCTGATCCCTGGTTTCACGCTCAGCCGGGAGAATATGCAGCAGGCGCTGGACGTGCTGATCCCGCTGAATATCAAGCAGATCCATCTGTTACCGTTTCATCAGTACGGCGAGCCGAAATACCGCCTGCTGGGGAAAACATGGTCGATGAAAGAGGTTGCTGCTCCGTCGTCAGCCGATGTGGCAACGATGCGTGAAATGGCAGAACGGGCCGGATTTCAGGTTACCGTGGGAGGTTAAAATGGCATACCTGGTGGCAGTAACCGCCTGCGTAAGCGGCGTGGCGCATACTTATATGGCGGCGGAACGGCTGGAAAAGTTGTGCCAGTTAGAGAAGTGGGGCGTTAGCATTGAAACTCAGGGCGCGTTGGGAACGGAGAATCGTTTAGCGGACGAGGATATCCGCCGGGCGGATGTTGCGCTGTTAATTACGGATATCGAGCTTGCCGGTGCTGAGCGATTTGAACATTGTCGCTACGTGCAATGCAGCATCTACGCTTTCCTGCGTGAGCCGCAGAGGGTGATGAGCGCAGTGCGCAAAGTGCTTTCTGCGCCGCAGCAAACCCATCTTATTCTGGAGTAGTCGGTTTTTCTGTCAGTTGGCTGTGGTACTGCCGACGATATTCCGACGGCGAGCGTTCGGTATTTTTACGAAACAGACGGCAGAAGTAGTTGCTGTCGACAAAGCCGCAGGCGTGCGCCACTTCTTTTACCTTCAGGTCATAGCCTTTCAATAATGTCTTAGCGTGCTCCAGTCGCGTGTGATTCAGGTATTCGTTAAAACCAATGGCCCCCGTTTTTTGAAACAGGTGCGAGAGGTAATTTGGCGAAATATAGAACGCCTGTGCGACAGATTCGCGGGTAAGTGCGGAGGCATAGCGTTCGTCGATATAATCACGAATAGCTTCGAATAGAGCCTGGCTGCGTGAGGCGGTCTGTATTTGGCTGCCGAGCAAATCGCGGCAGTGGCTAAGCAGGCTGGTGACGATAAGTCTGGCCGTTTGCTGCTCCTGCGACTGCATTTGCATTTCATTGAGCGTTTGTAGCAGAAAAGAACCAATGCGCGGGCCGCGTCGGGCGACGTGTTGCTTCGCCAGATTTTGATATTGTTTGCCATCCCATTGCACAACGCTGAAGCCGAGTTGCTGTTTGCCAAACAGCACGCTAAAGGTGGTGGCGGGGGCTTGCCATTGTGGAAAATTCCAGCCACCAGCAGGGACGTACAGCACATCGCCGGGAACTAACGCTGCTCCAGCGCCGGTATCAATAAACTCACCTTCCAGCACAATTTCCAGCCGTGGAAAATCGACCTGATACGCAAGATCGGGCACCGGGCCGTTGCTGCTGGCAAAGTAAATCTGGCGCAGGGACAGCGGGCCGTTGATCAGGCGGGAGAGCAGATAGCTGACGTCGTGATACATGTTATTCCCTTAGGTATGTAGACGGGAAAACAGTAACTGGCATTATGAAAAAAGGCCACCTGAAAAGTGTGGCCTGATGGGAGTGAGATGTAAACATTGCGGCAGTTTCAGTCGACTTGTATTGCCGGATGCGGCGTAAACGCCTTATCCGGCCTACCGCCGCGATCTGTAGGCCGGATAAGACGCGTCAAGCGTCGCATCCGGCAAATAACATCTGGCTGATAATTACTGATTACCCACCTGATCGCCATACGGCAGAGTGTCGTAATCGATCAGTGCGTTTTTCTTATACGGGTTACCAATCCAGCGGGTAGTTTCTTTGAATTGCGGATTCACCACTGAACGGGTTGGATCGTAACCGTCGTAAGATAAGCCCGCCAAATCTGACCAGGTGTGGATCAGTTCCGCCAGGCTGTATTTACGATCAACATCCTGTGAGAAATCACGCGGATGAGTCGCTTGCCATTTTTCTGACGTCCACAGCAGGAACGGAATGGTGTACATATGACGCGTCGGGTTGTCTTCATTACGCCCCTGAGTTTTGTGCGGCGGCGTGTCGTAAACCTCTTCACCGTGGTCAGAGAAATAAACCAGGAAACCGTTCGGATCGGTCGCTTTAAAGTCTTTAATCAGGCTGGCAACCACGTGATCGTTGTACAGGTTAGCATTGTCATAATCATTATATGACTCCAGCTCTTCTGCGTTTAATCCCGGTGGAACATGCTCTGTATTACCGTCAAATTTGCCCTGATCTTCCGGATAACGGTACTTGTACTTGATATGCGTACCCAGCAGATGAACGATGATCAGTTTCTTCGGCGCAGGGTCCTTCAGCACTTCCTGGAACGGCTTCAGCACGTTGGTGTCATATTCACGCGCACTCTGCGTACGTTGCTGGTTCATGTAGTACTGCTTGTCGGTCTGGCGCGAAAATACCGTCAGCATGGTATTGCGGGCGGTCATCGTCTGCTGGTTGGTGATCCAGAAGGTTTTATAACCCGCCTGTTTCATCATGTTCATCAGCGACGGCTGCGTCAGATACAGATCCGGGTTCTTTTCATTGGCAAAGGTCAGCGCCTGTTGCAGGATTTCAATGGTGTACGGACGAGACGTAACCACGTTATTAAACACGGTCAGATTCGGATCGGTTTTATGCAGCGCATCCAGCTCCGGCGTGGTTTCACGCGGATAACCGTACAGACTCATGCGTCCACGCTGGGTCGATTCGCCAATTACCAGCACTAAGGTGCGCGGTTCGTTACCCGATTCATCTTTGAAATTAGCCAGCGGCGGCAAGGCATTATTTTCATTCAGTAGCTTTGTTAGCGAGTTTAGTTGCTGACGATACTGATAATAGCCGGTCAGGAATTGCCACGGTGCGGCAGGCTCCATACGCGATGCCAGGTTATCCAACGTTTTCTCAAACGGCTTGTTCTTGATAAACGTATTCATGGCGATCGGATGCAGAATCAAGCCATAAAGCAGGGCAAAAGAGACAACATAACGCCACGGCTTTGGAATATAGACCGGGCGCAGGCGTGTCCACAGCAGAACTGCCACCGCCGTATAGGGCAGCGCGATAAGCACAATTTTCAGGCTGAAATACTGGCTTAAATACTCGCTGGCTTCGTTGGTGTTGGTTTCGAACATCACAAACAGAACGCTCTGCGAGAACTCCTGACCGTAGATGACGTAATAGCACAGCGCCGCCAGAGAGGCCGCCCATAGCACCACGCCGATCACTGCGGCAATAATTTTAATCCGCTTCGGAAAGAGGAATACCGGGATCAACCACAGCGAACTGAATAACAGCGAGTCGCGAATGCCGTTAGTGCCACTATAACCACTGATGTAAATAATGGCCTGTAGCAGAGTAGAGAAAAACCAAAAGTAGAGCAGTGCCCAACCCAGGGCTTTCCAGCTAAAAAGGGGTTTAGCCTGGACTTCTGTGGAATGCATAGTAAGAACCTGTCTTGAAAAAAATATCGCCGAATGTAACGACAATTCCTTAAGGATATCTGAAGGGATATCCAGATTTTGAATAAAATGCAGACAGAAATATATTGAAAACGAGGGTGTTAGAACAGAAGTATTTCAGAAAACCCTCGCGCAAAAGCACGAGGGTTTGCAGGAGAGGAAGATTAGCCGGTATTACGCATACCTGCCGCAATCCCGGCAATAGTGACCATTAACGCCTGCTCGACGCGAGGATCCGGTTCCTGGCCTTCTTTTTCTGCCTGGCGGGAGCGGTGCAGCAACTCGGCCTGCAATACGTTCAGCGGGTCGGTGTAAATATTCCGTAGCTGAATAGACTCTGCAATCCACGGCAGATCGGCCATCAGGTGAGAATCGTTGGCAATCGCTAGCACCACTTTGATGTCTTCTTCTTGCAGATTGCGTAACTCTTTACCTAACGGCCACAGTGCTTTGTCGACCAGGCGTTGGTCATAGTATTCTGCCAGCCACAGGTCTGCTTTGGCGAAGACCATCTCCAGCATGCCGAGACGCGTCGAGAAGAATGGCCAATCGCGGCACATGGCTTCCAGCTCGCTCTGTTTGCCATCTTCGACCACTTTTTGCAGCGCCGTACCTGCACCCAGCCAGGCGGGGAGCATCAGGCGGTTTTGCGTCCAGGCGAAAATCCACGGAATAGCGCGCAGTGACTCGACGCCGCCGGTCGGGCGACGTTTCGCCGGACGTGAACCCAACGGCAGTTTGCCCAATTCTTGTTCCGGCGTAGCGGAGCGGAAGTAAGGCACAAAATCTTTGTTTTCACGTACGTAGCCACGGTAGAGATCGCAGGAGATGACTGACAGTTCATCCATAATGCGACGCCAGCTCTCTTTCGGCTCAGGTGGTGGCAGCAGGTTGGCTTCCAGAATCGCCCCAGTGTACAGCGACAGGCTGCTGACGGTGATTTCTGGCAGACCATATTTAAAGCGGATCATCTCGCCCTGTTCGGTCACGCGCAGGCCACCTTTCAGGCTTCCTGGCGGTTGTGACAGCAGCGCCGCATGGGCAGGTGCGCCGCCGCGACCAATGGAACCGCCGCGACCGTGGAACAACGTCAGCTCAATACCCGCTTTTTCGCAGGTTTTGATTAATGCATCCTGTGCCTGGTATTGCGCCCAGGAAGCTGCCATCACGCCCGCATCTTTTGCTGAGTCGGAATAGCCAATCATCACCATCTGTTTGCCCTGAATCAGGCCGCGATACCAGTCGATATTCAGCAGCTGGGTCATGACATCGTTGGCGTTGTTCAGGTCATCGAGGGTTTCAAACAGCGGAGCAACCGGCATCGCAAACCCGATACCCGCTTCTTTCAGCAGCAGGTGGACAGCCAGCACGTCGGACGGCGTTTTCGCCATCGAGATCACGTAGGCGGCAATGGAGCCTTGCGGCGCTTCGGCAATCACCTGGCAGGTATCGAGCACTTCGCGCGTTTCGGCGCTTGGTTGCCAGTTGCGCGGTAGAAGCGGACGTTTGGAGTTCAGTTCGCGGATCAGGAACGCCTGTTTGTCGGCTTCTGACCAGCTCTCGTAGTCGCCGATACCGAGGTAGCGGGTCAGCTCGCCCAGCGCTTCGGTATGGCGGGTGCTCTCCTGACGGATATCAATACGGACCAGCGGTACGCCGAAACATTTCACGCGGCGCAGGGTGTCGAGCAGATCGCCGTTGGCGATAATACCCATGCCACACGCCTGAAGTGACTGGTAGCAAGCGTAGAGCGGTTCCCACAGTTCTTCGTTTTGTGTCAGCAGGCCTTCTGGTTTTGGCAGTTCTTCGCCTTTCAGGCACGCTTCCAGCCATGCCTGTGTCGCCATCAGGCGAGAACGCAGGTTTTTCATCAGATAGCGATACGGTTCTGCGGCACCTTCTTCGCCAACCAGCGCCAGCAGTTCAGGGGTCGCTTCAACCATCGACAGTTCAGAAACCAGCACCTGAATATCTTTCAGGAACAGATCGGTGGCTTTCCAGCGACTGAGCAGCAGGACGTGGCGGGTGATATCGGCAGTGACGTTCGGGTTGCCGTCGCGGTCACCGCCCATCCACGAGGTAAAACGGACCGGAACAAATTCGACGGGCAGTTTGTAGCCGAGATTCTCTTCCAGTTGTTCGTTCAGTTCGCGCAGGTAATTCGGTACGCCTTGCCACAGGCTGTTTTCTACTACGGCAAAGCCCCATTTGGCTTCATCTACCGGGCTTGGACGCAGCTTACGGATTTCATCGGTATGCCATGACTGGGCGATCAACTGGCGCAGGCGGCGCATCAGCTGGTTATGTTCGTAGTCGGCGATATCTTTGTTATCGAGCTGTTTTAAGCAGGCGTTCACTTCCACCATTTTGTGGATCAGTGTACGACGGGTAATTTCGGTTGGGTGAGCCGTGAGGACCAGTTCCAGCGACAGCGATTCCACTGCTTTTTTTATGGTGTCTTCGCTCAGTTCCGGCTGGTTTTTCAGTTTGCGCAGGGTGCGGGCGATCACTTCCGGGTTGCTGGCAGCTTCGCCTTTCGGCGAAATGCTGTGGTATTGCTCGGCGGTGTTGGCCAGGTTCAGAAACTGACTAAACGCACGCGCAACGGGCAGCAGCTCGTCGTTCGACAAATTTTGTAAGGTGGTGAGCAACTCCTGGCGGTTAGCATCATTGCCAGCGCGTGAAGATTTGGACAACTTACGGATAGTTTCTACGCGTTCAAGAATGTGTTCTCCCAACGCATCCTTGATGGTTTCTCCCAGCACTTTGCCGAGCATACTGACATTACTACGCAATGCGGAATATTGTTCGTTCATATTACCCCAGACACCCCATCTTATCGTTTGATAGCCCTGTATCCTTCACGTCGCATTGGCGCGAATATGCTCGGGCTTTGCTTTTCGTCGTCTTTTATAAAGCCACGTAAAAGCGATGACGTCAAATGCTGCGAAATCGCTTCAGCAAACGAATAAATAGCAGGAATTTACGCCATTAAATTCACGACGCTTTAAATAAGCGTAACTTATGGGAATGTTAAAAAATCGCCTCGAGTAACACCAAAGGTGTAGGTCGGATAAGATGCGCAAGCATCGCATCCGACATTGTTTGGCCTACGTTTTAATGCCAGCAAAAATGGTGAATCACCTGGGTGATCAGTTCGCGGGTGGGCTTGATAAACCTCGTCTCCAGATATTCATCAGGCTGATGAGCCTGATTAATTGAGCCAGGCCCCAGAACCAGCGTCGGGCATAACGTTTGAATAAACGGCGCTTCGGTACAGTAATTCACCACTTCGGTCTTTGCTCCGAGCAATTTCTCAACCACTTCAACCAGTTGATGATTCGGTGGGCATTCATAGCCAGGGATCGGCGGATGCAGCTCGTCGACCGTCAGACGACCCGGCCAGCGTTCGCTCACTGGAGCCAATGCATCGTTGAGCAAACCGTTAAGTTCATTGAGTGTCATGCCTGGCAGCGGACGAATATCCATATGCAACTCACAACAAGCGCAAATACGGTTAGATGCATCGCCGCCGTGGATATGCCCGAGGTTGAGCGTAGGGTATGGCACGGTAAACGCGTCGTAGTGATAACGTTCTTTCAGGTTATCGCGCAATTGCAAAATATGCCCTATGGCGTCGTGCATCAGTTCGATAGCGTTAACTCCGCGTGCTGGATCGCTGGAGTGGCCCGACTGGCCCTGAATACGGATGGCGTTAGAGATATGACCTTTATGCGCGCGTACCGGTTGCAGCGACGTTGGCTCGCCAATGATGGCGCAATCCGGGCGCAGGGCGGTAGTTTCGGCAAAATAACGCGCTCCGGCCATACTGGTTTCTTCATCGGCAGTCGCCAGAATGTAGAGCGGTTTTGCAAGCTTCGTGACGTCGACATCGCGTAGCGCATCAAGGATAAACGCAAAAAAGCCTTTCATGTCGGCGGTGCCTAAGCCGTAAAGCTTGCCGTCATGCTCCGTCAACGTAAATGGATCGCGCGTCCAGCGTCCGTCATCAAATGGCACCGTATCGGTATGCCCCGCCAGCAACAAACCGCCAGCCCCCTGTCCGCAACTGGCCAGCATATTAAATTTGTTGCGAGTTCCTGGCACAGGCTGTACTTCCACATTGAAGCCTAAATCCTTAAACCAGTCCGCCAGCAGAGTGATTAAATCTGCATTGCTTTGATCGAGTGCCTCTTCCGTGGCGCTTATTGAAGGTGTGGCAATCAGAGCACGGTAAATCTCGATAAATGGCGGTAATTTGTTTTTCATTGTTGACACACCTCTGGTCATGATAGTATCAATATTCATGCAGTATTTATGAATAAAAATACACTAACGTTGAGCGTAATAAAACCCACCAGCCGTAAGGTGAATGTTTTACGTTTAACCTGGCAACCAGACATAAGAAGGTGAATAGCCCCGATGTTGAATACGCTGATTGTGGGTGCCAGCGGCTACGCTGGCGCAGAGCTAGTGACCTATGTAAATCGCCATCCGCATATGAACATAACCGCTTTGACTGTTTCAGCGCAAAGCAATGATGCGGGAAAGTTAATCTCCGATTTGCATCCGCAGCTAAAAGGCATCGTTGATCTGCCGTTGCAGCCGATGTCGGATATCAGCGAGTTTAGCCCAGGGGTGGACGTGGTGTTTCTCGCCACCGCCCATGAAGTCAGCCACGATTTAGCGCCGCAATTTCTTGAAGCAGGCTGTGTGGTGTTCGACCTTTCCGGCGCGTTTCGTGTTAACGATGTCGCCTTCTATGAAAAATATTACGGCTTTACCCATCAATACCCGGAACTGCTGGAACAGGCAGCCTACGGTCTGGCGGAGTGGTGCGGTAATAAATTAAAAGAAGCGAACTTGATTGCCGTGCCAGGCTGTTATCCGACGGCAGCACAGCTGGCGCTGAAACCGTTGATTGATGCCGATCTTCTTGACCTCAATCAGTGGCCGGTGATCAACGCCACCAGCGGCGTGAGCGGTGCAGGACGTAAGGCAGCGATTTCAAATAGTTTTTGTGAAGTTAGCCTGCAACCGTATGGCGTCTTTACCCATCGCCATCAACCAGAGATCGCCACACACCTCGGTGCTGACGTTATCTTCACCCCGCATCTGGGCAATTTCCCGCGCGGCATTCTCGAAACCATTACCTGCCGCCTGAAACCGGGTGTGAGCCAGGTGCAAGTGGCGCAAGCGTTACAGCAGGCGTATGCCCATAAACCACTGGTGCGGCTGTATGACAAAGGCGTTCCGGCGCTGAAAAATGTCGTTGGACTGCCATTCTGCGATATCGGTTTTGCCGTTCAGGGCGAGCATCTGATTATTGTGGCGACCGAAGACAACTTACTGAAAGGCGCGGCGGCACAAGCGGTGCAGTGCGCCAATATTCGTTTCGGCTATGCGGAAACGCAGTCTCTTATTTAAGGGTGCAATGATGAATCCATTAATTATCAAACTGGGTGGCGTACTGCTGGATAGTGAAGAGGCGCTGGAACGTCTGTTTAGCGCACTGGTGAATTATCGCGAGTCACATCAGCGTCAGCTGGTGATTGTGCACGGCGGCGGTTGCGTGGTGGATGAGCTGATGAAAGGGCTGAATCTGCCGGTGAAAAAGAAAAATGGCCTGCGGGTGACGCCTGCGGATCAGATAGACATTATCACCGGAGCACTGGCGGGAACGGCAAATAAAACCCTGCTGGCATGGGCGAAGAAGCATCAGATTGCGGCCGTAGGTTTGTTTCTCGGTGACGGCGACAGCGTCAAAGTGACCCAGCTTGATGAAGAGTTAGGCCATGTTGGACTGGCGCAGCCAGGTTCGCCTAAGCTTATCAACAGCTTGCTGGAGAACGGTTATCTGCCGGTGGTCAGCTCCATTGGCGTAACAAACGAAGGGCAACTGATGAACGTCAATGCCGACCAGGCGGCGACGGCGCTGGCGGCAACGCTGGGCGCGGATCTGATTTTGCTCTCTGACGTCAGCGGCATTCTCGACGGCAAAGGGCAACGTATTGCCGAAATGACCGCCGCGAAAGCAGAACAACTGATTGAGCAGGGCATTATTACTGACGGCATGATTGTGAAAGTGAACGCGGCGCTGGATGCTGCGCGCACGTTGGGCCGTCCGGTAGATATCGCCTCCTGGCGTCATGCGGAACAGCTTCCGGCACTGTTTAACGGTATGCCGATGGGTACGCGGATTTTAGCTTAAGTTTTGTTGGCCGGAGGCGCAGCTTTCCGGCATTGAATTTCAAAATAAGGAAACAGAGTTATGGCACTTTGGGGCGGGCGTTTTACCCAGGCAGCAGATCAACGGTTCAAACAATTCAACGACTCACTGCGCTTTGATTACCGTCTGGCGGAGCAGGATATTGTTGGCTCTGTGGCCTGGTCCAAAGCCCTGGTAACGGTCGGCGTGTTAACCGCAGAAGAGCAGGCGCAACTGGAAGAGGCGCTGAACGTGCTGCTGGAAGATGTTCGCGCCAGGCCACAACAAATCCTTGAAAGCGACGCCGAAGATATCCATAGCTGGGTGGAAGGCAAACTGATCGACAAAGTGGGTCAGTTAGGCAAAAAACTGCATACCGGGCGTAGCCGTAATGATCAGGTAGCAACTGACCTGAAACTGTGGTGCAAAGATACCGTTAGCGAGTTGCTGACGGCTAACCGGCAGTTACAATCCGCTCTGGTCGAGACCGCGCAGAACAATCAGGACGCGGTGATGCCGGGTTACACCCACCTGCAACGCGCCCAGCCGGTGACGTTCGCGCACTGGTGCCTGGCCTACGTTGAGATGCTGGCGCGTGATGAAAGCCGTTTGCAGGATGCGCTTAAGCGTCTGGATGTCAGCCCGCTAGGCTGTGGCGCACTGGCAGGAACGGCCTATGAAATCGACCGTGAACAGTTAGCAGGCTGGCTGGGCTTTGCTTCGGCGACCCGTAACAGTCTCGACAGCGTTTCTGACCGTGACCATGTGTTGGAACTGCTTTCTGCTGCCGCTATCGGCATGGTGCATCTGTCGCGTTTTGCTGAAGATCTGATTTTCTTTAACACCGGCGAAGCGGGGTTTGTGGAGCTTTCTGACCGTGTGACTTCCGGTTCATCATTAATGCCGCAGAAGAAAAACCCGGATGCGCTGGAGCTGATTCGCGGTAAATGCGGTCGGGTGCAGGGGGCGTTAACCGGCATGATGATGACGCTGAAAGGTTTGCCGCTGGCTTACAACAAAGATATGCAGGAAGACAAAGAAGGTCTGTTCGACGCGCTCGATACCTGGCTGGACTGCCTGCATATGGCGGCGCTGGTGCTGGACGGCATTCAGGTGAAACGTCCGCGTTGCCAGGAAGCGGCGCAGCAGGGTTACGCCAACGCTACTGAACTGGCGGATTATCTGGTGGCGAAAGGCGTACCGTTCCGCGAGGCGCACCATATTGTGGGTGAAGCGGTGGTGGAAGCCATTCGTCAGGGCAAAGCGCTGGAAGATCTGCCGCTCAGTGAGTTGCAGAAATTCAGCCAGGTGATTGGCGAAGATGTCTATCCGATTCTGTCGCTGCAATCGTGCCTCGACAAGCGTGCAGCAAAAGGCGGTGTCTCACCGCAACAGGTGGCGCAGGCGATTGCTTTTGCGCAGGCGCGGTTGGGGTAATTTGTTTATATTGCTCCCCTGAAAATGGGGAGCTTACCACGCCTACAAAGTGTGACACTTCGTAGGCGGATAAGGCGTTTACGCCGCATCAGGCAGAAATTTGTCAGCATTCTGGTGACCTTAAATTTAACGCCCAACCAGAACCATTATTTGTCACATTCCTTTTTATTCTTGCGTCTTCTTTACCTTCACTCTCCCCATAAAAATTATATTTTCAATACATCAGCCAATACATACTTTAATTAATTGAATATAATTCATTTCTATTGCTGTGTTCATTTTTAATGATTAATGGAGTTTGTTATGTGATTATTTAACGTGTTGTTTTAACGATGATGGCTAATTATTCAGGTGGTTTTTGAGGGTGTTTTTTCTCCTCGGTAGAAATTTTTATTTTTAATGTGATCACGGTTGAATAATCACTTTTGCTCTCTTGTATGGTAGTAGGCGTAAAATTAAGTTTGAAGTGTCTATTTACAATACAGGAGATTGCAATAATGAAAATTATTGCTGTGGATGTTTTTGTTACTTGTCCCGGGCGTAATTTCGTTACGCTTAAAATAACCACTGAAAGCGGACTTTGTGGATTAGGAGATGCCACGTTAAATGGTCGCGAATTGTCGGTCGCTTCTTATCTGAAAGATCATCTTTGTCCTCAATTAATTGGCCGCGATGCCAGCCGTATCGAAGATATCTGGCAATTCTTTTATAAAGGAGCTTACTGGCGACGTGGTCCCGTCACGATGTCGGCCATTTCTGCCATTGATATGGCGTTGTGGGATATCAAAGCTAAAGCGGCAAATATGCCATTGTATCAACTGCTTGGTGGCGCTTCTCGTGAAGGCGTGATGGTTTATTGCCACACCACCGGGCGGACGATTGATGAAGTCCTTGAAGACTATGCAAAGCACCAGCAGATGGGCTTTAAGGCGATTCGTGTGCAGTGTGGTGTACCGGGTATGCAAACCACCTATGGTCTGGCGAAGGGCAAAGGACTGGCGTATGAACCAGCAACCAAAGGCCTGTGGCCAGAAGAGCAGTTGTGGTCTTCAGAAAAGTATCTCGATTTTACGCCGAAGTTATTTGAAGCGGTGCGTAATAAGTTCGGTTTTAACGAACATCTGTTGCATGACATGCACCATCGCCTGACCCCCATCGAAGCGGCACGCTTTGGGAGGAGCATTGAGGATTACCGCCTGTTCTGGATGGAAGATCCGACGCCTGCCGAGAACCAGGAATGTTTTCGTCTGATTCGCCAGCATACCGTGACGCCGATTGCGGTCGGTGAAGTGTTTAACAGTATCTGGGACTGCAAGCAGTTAATCGAAGAGCAGCTGATTGACTATATTCGCACGACGATTACCCATGCAGGCGGCATTACCGGGATGCGACGGATTGCCGATTTTGCATCGCTTTATCAGGTACGTACCGGTTCGCATGGCCCTTCAGATTTATCGCCTGTTTGTCATGCGGCGGCGCTGCATTTTGACCTCTGGGTGCCAAACTTTGGCGTTCAGGAGTACATGGGCTATTCCGAACAAATGCTTGAAGTCTTCCCGCACAGCTGGCGCTTCGATGAAGGTTATATGCACCCAGGCGATGAACCGGGGCTGGGTATTTCTTTCGATGAGAAACTGGCGGCGAAATATCCGTATGACCCGGCGTATCTCCCCGTCGCACGACTGGAAGATGGCACATTGTGGAACTGGTAATAGCGGTTCGCTTAATTATTTTCTGAATATTCATCAAATCGATTAATTCCGCTCAAGGAGCTAAAAATGGACGTTGATGTGTCAACCAGTGTTGCGGGTAATAAACCGCAACGGATTCGTCGTATTCAGACAGTGACCCTGGTTTTATTATTTATGGCGGGGATCGTTAATTTTCTCGACCGTTCGTCATTGAGCGTGGCAGGTGAAGCAATTCGTGGTGAGTTAGGATTATCCGCTACCGAATTTGGTGTTTTGCTTTCTGCATTTTCTCTGTCTTATGGTTTTTCACAACTTCCTTCCGGTATTTTGCTAGACCGCTTTGGCCCACGAATAGTGTTAGGCGCAGGCTTAATATTCTGGTCATTAATGCAGGCATTAACAGGAATGGTTAATTCTTTTAGCCACTTTATTTTAATGCGTATCGGTCTGGGTATTGGCGAAGCGCCATTTATGCCTGCGGGAGTAAAGTCGATCACCGACTGGTATGCGCAAAAAGAACGCGGCACGGCGCTGGGGATTTTTAACTCATCTACCGTTATCGGTCAGGCTATCGCGCCTCCTGCTCTTGTATTGATGCAACTGGCATGGGGCTGGCGGACGATGTTTGTCATCATCGGCGTAGCAGGGATTCTGGTTGGGATCTGTTGGTACGCGTGGTATCGCAACCGGGCGCAGTTTGTCCTGACCGAGGAAGAACGGACATATCTCTCCGCGCCGGTTAAACCGCGTCCACAGTTACAATTTAGCGAGTGGCTGGCGCTGTTTAAGCATCGGACAACCTGGGGGATGATTTTAGGTTTCTCTGGCGTCAATTATACCGGTTGGCTCTACATCGCGTGGTTACCCGGTTATTTGCAGGCCGAACAAGGTTTCAGTCTGGCGAAAACCGGTTGGGTGGCGGCAATTCCTTTCCTCGCGGCGGCGGTCGGGATGTGGGTTAACGGTATTGTTGTCGATCGGCTGGCGAAAAAAGGCTATGACCTGGCGAAGACGCGTAAAACGGCGATTGTCTGCGGTTTGATGATGTCGGCATTAGGCACGTTGCTGGTCGTGCAATCTTCCTCGCCAGCCCAGGCGGTAGCGTTTATCTCAATGGCGCTGTTCTGCGTGCATTTCGCGGGAACATCTGCATGGGGGCTGGTGCAGGTGATGGTGTCAGAAACAAAAGTGGCTTCCATCGCCGGGATTCAAAACTTTGGCAGTTTTGTTTTTGCTTCCTTTGCTCCGATCGTAACCGGTTGGGTCGTGGATACCACACACTCGTTTAATCTGGCGCTGGTTATCGCGGCCTGTGTGACGTTCACCGGGGCGCTGTGTTACTTCTTTATTGTCAAAGATCGGATTGAGTAACCGTTACTATCAGGCTCTCTTGCTGTGGGCCTGTAGAATAAAAAAAAGCGGATCCTGGAGATCCGCAAAAGTTCACGTTGGCTTTAGTTATTCGAGTTGAGAAACTCTCGAAACGGGCAGTGACTTCAAGGGTTAAAAGAGGTGCCGCTCCGTTTCTGTGAGCAATTATCAGTCAGAATGCTTGATAGGGATAATCGTTCGTTGCTATGCTACCTATCGCCGCGAACTATCGTGGCAATGGAGGATGGATAATGAATATTCGTGATCTTGAGTACCTGGTGGCATTGGCCGAACACCGCCATTTTCGGCGTGCGGCAGATTCCTGCCACGTTAGCCAGCCGACGCTTAGCGGGCAAATTCGTAAGCTGGAAGATGAGTTGGGCGTGATGTTGCTGGAGCGGACCAGCCGTAAAGTGTTGTTCACCCAGGCGGGAATGCTGCTGGTGGATCAGGCGCGTACCGTACTGCGTGAGGTGAAAGTCCTTAAAGAGATGGCAAGCCAGCAGGGCGAGACGATGTCCGGGCCGCTGCATATTGGTTTGATTCCCACGGTTGGACCGTACCTGCTACCGCATATTATCCCGATGCTGCACCAGACCTTTCCAAAGCTGGAAATGTATCTGCATGAAGCACAGACCCACCAGTTACTGGCGCAACTGGACAGCGGCAAACTCGATTGCGTGATCCTCGCGCTGGTGAAAGAGAGCGAAGCATTCATTGAAGTGCCGTTGTTTGATGAGCCAATGTTGCTGGCTATCTATGAAGACCACCCGTGGGCGAACCGCGAATGCGTACCGATGGCCGATCTGGCAGGGGAAAAACTGCTGATGCTGGAAGATGGTCACTGTTTGCGCGATCAGGCAATGGGTTTCTGTTTTGAAGCCGGGGCGGATGAAGATACACACTTCCGCGCGACCAGCCTGGAAACTCTGCGCAACATGGTGGCGGCAGGTAGCGGGATCACTTTACTGCCTGCGCTGGCTGTGCCGCCGGAACGCAAACGCGATGGGGTTGTTTATCTGCCGTGCATTAAGCCGGAACCACGCCGCACTATTGGCCTGGTTTATCGTCCTGGCTCACCGCTGCGCAGCCGCTATGAGCAGCTGGCAGAGGCCATCCGCGCAAGAATGGATGGCCATTTCGATAAAGTGTTAAAACAGGCGGTTTAAGCCATTTAGCGCAGCTACCCGATAGGCTTCCGCCATCGTCGGGTAGTTAAAGGTGGTGTTGACGAAGTACTCAATAGTGTTGCCGCCACCTTTCTGTTCCATAATCGCCTGACCGATATGAATAATTTCGGCAGCGCGCTCGCCAAAGCAGTGAATACCCAGAATCTCTTTTGTTTCCCGATGGAACAAAATTTTCAGCGTGCCCACGTTCATGCCGACGATTTGTGCACGTGCCAGATGTTTAAACTGGGCGCGGCCCACTTCATATGGCACTTTCATCGCGGTCAGCTGCTGTTCGGTTTTGCCTACAGAGCTGATTTCCGGGATGGTGTAAATGCCGGTAGGGATATCTTCAATCAGATGTGCGTTGGCTTCACCTTTCACCAGCGCCTGCGCGGCAATGCGCCCCTGGTCATAGGCTGCCGACGCCAGGCTCGGATAACCAATCACGTCGCCCACCGCGTAAACGTGCGGCTGTGCGGTCTGATACATGCTGTTGACCTTCAGCTGTCCGCGACTGTCAGTTTCCAGCCCAATGTTCTGTAACGCCAGCGAATCTGTATTACCGGTGCGACCGTTGGCATAGAGCAGACAGTCAGCTTTCAGTTTTTTACCCGACTTCAGATGCATGATCACACCGTCGTCACAGCCTTCGATCTTCTCGTACTCTTCGTTGTGACGAATCACTACGCCACTGTTCCAGAAGTGATAGGAGAGAGAATCTGACATCTCTTGATCGAGAAATGCCAGCAGGCGATCGCGGGTGTTGATCAGATCCACTTTTACATCCATACCGCGGAAGATCGACGCATATTCACAGCCGATCACTCCAGCACCGTAAATAAGTACATGGCGCGGTTCGTGGTGCATGCTAAGAATTGAGTCGCTGTCATAAATGCGTGGATGGGTGAAATCAACATCTGTTGGATGATATGGACGAGAACCGCAGGCAATAACAAATTTTTCAGCAGTTAGTGTTTCGACGCTGCCGTCCGGGCAATCCAGCGCCAACGTATGCTCATCAACAAAGCGAGCGTTCCCCTGCAATATTTCACAGTGATTACGTTCGTAAAATCCCTGACGCATGCGCGTTTGTTGATTAATCACGTTATCGGCATGGTTAAGGATATCGGCAAAAGAAGAGCGGAGCAGTCGGGAATGGTCGCTGTATAGTGGGTTTTGATTGAATTCTATAATGCGGCTGACGGCGTGACGGAGAGCTTTCGACGGGATGGTGCCCCAGTGGGTGCAACCGCCGCCAACATTTTGATAACGCTCGATAACTGCGACGCGCGCACCTTGCTTAACCAGGCCCATCGCAGCGCCTTCGCCGCCGGGGCCGGAACCTATTACTATGGCATCGTAATCGTAGGAATGTGGCATGGTAGGGCTTACCTATTCTTATACATAAAAGCAACAGAATGGTAACATTTTATCGCGGGTAAGCCAATTGATCCCCGTCATTTATCTGGCTATATCGTGAGCGGCCTTTGCTTTGTCTTCCTCCTTCTTATTTTATTTATTCACTATTAATCGCTTTTTCTTATGGCTGATAGTTTTATCTTGCCGAAGCGTGCTTTTTTGTTATTGTCTTTATGAAATCTTCTTATAAAACAAATGTATAAATATTTTATATTGATGAGTTATTTGTATTTATACCATCAATAAAATCCGTTAATTAGCCTGTTTATAAGTGAATAAAGGAATAGCCGATGATCGAACACTATATTCGTGGGTTTGAGGAAGAACTTCGCGAGATCCGCCATCAGATCCACGGAAACCCGGAGCTGGGATTACAAGAATTTAAAACCAGTGCTTTGGTTGCGGAAAAGCTGCGCCAGTGGGGCTATGAGGTTGAGCAAGGGCTGGCGACAACCGGCGTGGTAGCCACGTTAAAAGTGGGCGACGGAGAGAAAAGTATTGGCCTGCGGGCGGATATGGATGCGTTGCCGATTTATGAAAATAGTGGCAAGCCCTGGGCCAGTAAACATCCTGGTTTAATGCACGCCTGCGGGCATGACGGGCATACCACCATACTGCTGGGGGCTGCGCGTTATTTTGCCGAAACCCGCCGTTTTAACGGCACGTTACGCCTTATCTTCCAGCCTGCGGAAGAGATGATTAACGGCGGTGAGATCATGGTTAAAGAGGGGCTTTTTGATCGTTTCCCCTGCGATGTCATTTTCGGGATGCACAACATGCCGGGTTTGCCGGTCGGCAAGTTTTTCTTCCAGCCTGGGGCGCTGATGGCGTCAATGGATCAGTTCCATATTACGGTTCGTGGTTGTGGCGGACACGGTGCGATCCCGCACAAAGCCATCGATCCAGTGCTGGTTGCTGCACATATCACCACCGCATTACAAAGCATTGTGTCGCGCAATGTCGATCCGCTGGAAGCGGCGGTAATTACCGTCGGCAGCATTGTTGCGGGTGAGGCGGCTAACGTCATTCCTGACAGTGCTGAGATGAAAATCAGTGTCCGCTCTCTTAGCCGCGATACCCGACAACTTCTTCTGACCCGTATTCCTGCTCTTGCACAAGCCCAGGCTGCCAGCTTTGGCGCTACGGCTGAGGTTACGCATGTTAACGGTACACCGGTATTAGTAAATGACGAGGAGATGGCGCGCTTCGCCTGGCAGGTGGCGTGCAAAACATTTGGTGAAGATCGGGCTGAGTTTGGCATCAAACCCCTGATGGGCAGTGAAGATTTCTCTTTCATGCTGGAAGCCCAACCCAAAGGCGGTTTCCTGTTATTCGGTAATGGCGATGTCGGGGAAGGTTCCTGCATGGTGCATAACCCCGGTTACGACTTTAACGATGCAAGCCTGGTCCCGGCAAGCAGCTACTGGGGCGCACTGGTTGAAGCCTGGCTGCAATAAATAAAACAACACACAACAACACTTTTTGGCAAGGAACATGGAATGACGGCGATCGTAAATGAAACCGTGAGTGTGAAGAAAAAGCCCAGCGGCAGGCGGGTGATCTTTGCCTCGGCGTTTGGCAATGCGCTCGAATTTTTTGATTTTGGCGTTTACAACTTTTTTGTGGTCTATATCAGTACGCTTTTCTTCCCACCCAGTGCCGATCATAACGTCGCGCTGTTACTGGCATTTGCAACGTTTGGTGTGAGCTTTTTTATGCGTCCGCTCGGTGGGATTATCGTTGGTGCCTGGGCCGATCGCTTCGGGCGTAAACCGGCGATGGTGTTCACTATTGCTCTGATGAGCCTCGGTACGCTGATGATCGGCATCGCACCGACGTATGAAACGGCGGGCTATTGGGGAACTGCAACGCTGGTGCTGGCGCGTCTAATTCAGGGCGTTGCGGCAGGTGGTGAAGTCGGGGCTTCAATGTCGCTACTGGTGGAGTCAGCTCCGGCAAATCGTCGCGGCTTTTACAGCAGTTGGTCACTGGCGACCCAAGGGCTGGCAACGACCTTCGGTGGGGTTGTTGCTTTAGGTCTGAGCGCATGGCTACCGTTCGCCACAGGTTCAGAAACCGTAATGGCAGAATGGGGCTGGCGTGTGCCGTTTTTTATTGGCGTGTTATTAGCACCTATCGGTTGCTGGTTGCGTCTGAGCCTGGAAAATGACGTACCTGAGCCAGTGCGCAATAAAAAAGCTGCTACCAGCGAAAGCGCGTTTTCTCTGCTCCTGCAACATAAGGCGACTATCGTTAATGGCGTTTTACTCGCTATTGGTAGCACGGTCGCAACCTATATCTCCCTCTTTTATTACGGCACCTGGGCGGCGAAGTATCTGGCGATGCCTCAACATTATTCTCATGCAGCGATGTTACTGGCGGGGGTAATTACGTTTGTGGGTGCGCTGTTGGTGGGGATGCTATGTGATTCGGTTGGGCGTAAAAAGCTGATTTTAATCTCCCGTGTGATGGTGCTTCTCTGTAGCTGGCCGTCATTCTGGCTGTTGGTGAATTACCCAAGCCCTGGCATGTTGCTGACGGTGGTTTTCGTGATGGTCAGCTTTACCACGCTTGGCGGTGTGCCAGTGATGTTGTTGATCTCTGAACTGTTGCCGAAACGGATTCGGGCATTAGGTTTCGCGCTGGTTTATAGCATTGGCGTAGCAATCTTTGGCGGTTTTGCGCAATATTTCGCCACGCAATCCATCGTGTTGCTGGATAGTCTGACGGCTCCGGCGTGGTATCTGGGGGGAGGCACGTTGCTGTCGATGCTGGCGTTGTTGTACGTAAAAGAACCGGCCAAAGAATTGCAGTAAATATGTTTTATTGCGTTACCGTTCATTCACAACACTGGAGCAATCCAGTATGTTCATTCTCTGGTATAGTGCCAGCAGTACTTTTGGCAAGGATTCAGACATCGTGATGGGCGTAAGAGCGCAACAAAAAGAAAAAACCCGCCGTTCGCTGGTGGAAGCCGCATTTAGCCAATTAAGTGCTGAACGCAGCTTCGCCAGCCTGAGTTTGCGTGAAGTGGCACGAGAAGCAGGCATTGCTCCCACCTCTTTTTATCGGCATTTCCGCGACGTAGACGAACTGGGTCTGACCATGGTTGATGAGAGCGGTTTAATGCTACGCCAACTCATGCGTCAGGCGCGTCAGCGTATCGCCAAAGGCGGGAGTGTGATCCGCACCTCGGTCTCCACATTTATGGAGTTCATCGGTAATAATCCTAACGCCTTCCGGTTATTATTGCGGGAACGCTCCGGCACCTCCGCTGCGTTTCGTGCCGCCGTTGCGCGTGAAATTCAGCACTTCATTGCGGAACTTGCGGACTATCTGGAACTCGAAAACCATATGCCGCGTGCGTTTACTGAAGCGCAAGCCGAAGCAATGGTGACGATTGTCTTCAGTGCGGGGGCCGAGGCGTTGGATGTCGGCGTCGAGCAACGCCGGCAATTAGAAGAGCGACTGGTACTGCAGCTGCGAATGATTTCGAAAGGGGCTTATTACTGGTATCGCCGTGAACAAGAGAAAACCACAATTATTCCGGGAAATGTGAAGGACGAGTAATGAAACAAGCAAATCAAGATAGAGGTACGCTGCTGCTAGCGTTGGTTGCTGGCTTATCGATCAATGGTACTTTTGCAGCGCTGTTTAGCTCCATTGTACCATTTTCTGTATTCCCGATTATTTCCCTGGTGTTGACAGTTTACTGCCTGCATCAACGTTATCTTAATCGCACTATGCCGGTAGGCTTGCCGGGTCTGGCAGCTGCTTGTTTTATTCTCGGCGTACTGCTGTACAGCACGGTAGTTCGTGCGGAATATCCGGATATCGGCTCTAACTTCTTCCCGGCAGTACTGTCCGTCATTATGGTGTTCTGGATTGGCGCGAAGATGCGTAACCGTAAGCAGGAAGTTGCTGAGTAATCGGTATCATGCCGGATGCAAGCGCATCCGGCATGGGTTTTACTTCGCGGTCAGTAATACGCCGCACTCCATATGGTGCGTGTAGGGGAACTGATCAAATAGAGCCAGACGTTCGACCTTGTGCGTCTGGCTTAATGTTTCCAGATTCTTGCATAACGTTTCCGGATTGCAGGAGATATACAGAATACGTGGATACGCCTGCACCATTTTCTCGGTTTCACTGTCCAGACCGCTGCGCGGTGGGTCGACAAAAATGGTTTCGCACTGATAACTCTTTAAGTCGATTCCTTGCAGGCGGTTAAACTCGCGCACACCATTCATCGCCTGAGTAAATTCTTCTGCCGCCATACGAATAATTTGTACGTTATCAATATGGTTAGCGGCAATGTTGTATTGCGCGGCGGCGACTGACGGCTTGGCGATTTCGGTGGCTAATACCCGATCAAAATTGCGTGCCAGCGCTAATGAAAAGTTACCGTTGCCGCAGTATAGCTCCAGTAAATCGCCTTTTGAGCCTTTGGTTACGTCCAGCGCCCATTCCAGCATCTGAATATTCATCGCCGCGTTCGGTTGGGTAAAGCTGTTTTCTACCTGACGGTAGATCATCTCTTTCCCCGCGATCGGCAGACGTTCGTCGATGTAATCCTGATCCAGCGCGATTTTGGTTTTCGTTGCCCGACCAATCAGATGCACATTCAGATTCTGCGCGCGCAGTGCATCGCGCAGGGCTTCCGCCTGCTGACGCCACTCATCATCCAGCTTTTTATGGTACAGCAAGGAAACAACCGCTTGATTGCTTAGCGTAGTGAGGTAATCAATCTGGAACAACTTGTGGCGCAGAATGGGATTATTACGCACACCCGCAATCATCGCCGTCATCAACTGGTTGATAAGTTCACTGGCGGCGGGGAAGCTATCCACACGGATACGACTTTTGGTTTGTTGATCGAAAATGATGTGGTACAGGTCATCGCCATCGTGCCAGATGCGGAACTCCGCACGCATCCGATAATGACTGACCGGCGAGCGAAACACTTCCGGAACCAGGTCAGAAAACGGTGCCATCATACTTTGCAAACGTACCACTTTTTCGGCTAACTGCGCTTCATACTGTTCTGTTGGAAGGTGTTCGGGGGTCATGATGTATCCTGAAAAATTAAAGTACGCGGCGATTGTAGGGATTGCTCATCAGATGTCCAGATCTTGATGAATTCCTATTTGTGAGCTACGTCTGGACAGTAACTTGTTACAACCTGTAGCATCCACTTGCCGGTCCTGTGAGTTAATAGGGAATCCAGTGCGAATCTGGAGCTGACGCGCAGCGGTAAGGAAAGGTGCGATGATTGCGTTATGCGGACACTGCCATCCGGTGGGAAGTCATCATCTCTTAGTATCTTAGATACCCCTCCAAGCCCGAAGACCTGCCGGCCAACGTCGCATCTGGTTCTCATCATCGCGTAATATTGATGAAACCTGCGGCATCCTTCTTCTATTGTGGATGCTTTACAATGATTAAAAAAGCTTCGCTGCTGACGGCGTGTTCCGTCACGGCATTTTCCGCTTGGGCACAGGATACCAGCCCGGATACTCTCGTCGTTACTGCTAACCGTTTTGAACAACCGCGCAGCACTGTGCTTGCGCCAACTACTGTTGTGACGCGTCAGGATATCGACCGCTGGCAGTCGACCTCGGTCAATGATGTGCTGCGCCGTCTTCCGGGCGTGGATATCACCCAAAACGGCGGTTCAGGTCAGCTCTCATCTATTTTTATTCGCGGTACAAATGCCAGTCATGTGTTGGTGTTAATTGATGGCGTCCGCCTGAATTTGGCGGGGGTGAGTGGTTCTGCTGATCTTAGTCAGTTCCCTATTGCGCTTGTCCAGCGTGTTGAATATATCCGTGGGCCGCGCTCCGCTGTTTATGGTTCAGATGCAATAGGCGGGGTCGTGAATATCATCACGACGCGCGATCACCCCGGAACGGAAATTTCAGCAGGGTGGGGAAGCAATAGTTATCAGAACTATGATGTCTCTACACAGCAACAACTGGGGGATAAGACACGGGTAACGCTGTTGGGCGATTATGCCCATACTCATGGTTATGATGTTGTCGCCTATGGTAATACCGGAACGCAAGCGCAGCCAGATAACGATGGTTTTTTAAGTAAAACGCTTTATGGCGCGCTGGAGCATAATTTTACTGATGTCTGGAGCGGCTTTGTGCGCGGCTATGGCTATGATAATCGTACCAATTATGACGCATATTATTCTCCCGGCTTGCCACTGGTCGATACCCGTAAACTCTATAGCCAAAGTTGGGATGCCGGACTGCGCTATAACGGCGAACTGATTAAATCACAACTGATTTCCAGCTACAGCCATAGCAAAGATTACAACTACGATCCGCATTATGGTCGTTATGATTCGTCCGCGACGCTCGATGAGATGAAACAGTACACCGTCCAGTGGGCAAACAACATCATCATTGGCCACGGTAATATTGGTGCGGGTGTTGACTGGCAGAAGCAGAGCACGGCACCGGGCACAGCTTATGTTGAGGATGGATATGATCAACGTAATACCGGCATCTATCTGACTGGGCTGCAACAAGTCGGCGATTTTACTTTTGAAGGCGCAGGACGCAGCGACGATAATTCTCAGTTTGGTCGTCATGGTACCTGGCAAACCAGCGCCGGTTGGGAGTTCATCGAAGGTTATCGCTTTATTGCTTCCTACGGAACATCTTATAAGGCACCAAATCTTGGGCAACTGTATGGCACCTACGGTAATCCGAATCTGAATCCTGAGAAAAGCAAACAATGGGAAGGCGCGTTTGAAGGCTTAACTGCTGGGGTTAACTGGCGTATTTCCGGATATCGTAACGATGTCAGTGACTTGATCGATTATGATGATCACACCCTGAAATATTACAACGAAGGGAAAGCGCGGATTAAGGGTGTCGAGGCGACCGCTAATTTTGATACCGGACCACTGACGCATACTGTGAGTTATGATTATGTTGATGCGCGCAATGCAATTACTGACACGCCGTTGTTACGCCGTGCTAAACAGCAGGTGAAATACCAGCTCGACTGGCAGTTGTATGACTTCGACTGGGGGATTACTTATCAGTATTTAGGCACTCGCTATGATAAGGATTACTCATCTTATCCTTATCAAACCGTTAAAATGGGCGGTGTGAGCTTGTGGGATCTTGCGGTTGCGTATCCGGTCACCTCTCACCTGACAGTTCGTGGTAAAATAGCCAACCTGTTCGACAAAGATTATGAGACAGTCTATGGCTACCAAACTGCAGGACGGGAATACACCTTGTCTGGCAGCTACACCTTCTGAACCACGTCCCACCGTGCTGGTGTTTGACTCCGGCGTCGGTGGGTTGTCGGTCTATGACGAGATCCGGCATCTCTTACCGGATCTCCATTACATTTATGCTTTCGATAACGTCGCTTTCCCGTATGGCGAAAAAAGCGAAGTGTTTATTGTTGAGCGAGTGGTGGAAATTGTCACCGCAGTGCAAGAACGTTATCCCCTTGCGCTGGCTGTGGTCGCTTGCAACACCGCCAGTACCGTTTCACTTCCTGCATTACGCGAAAAGTTCGACTTCCCGGTTGTTGGTGTCGTGCCGGCGATTAAACCTGCTGCACGTCTGACGGCAAATGGCATTGTCGGATTACTGGCAACCCGCGGAACTGTTAAACGTTCTTATACTCATGAGCTGATCGCGCGTTTCGCTAATGAATGCCAGATAGAAATGCTGGGCTCGGCAGAGATGGTTGAGTTGGCTGAAGCGAAGCTGCATGGCGAAGATGTTTCTCTGGATGCGCTAAAACGTATCCTACGCCCGTGGTTAAGAATGAAAGAGCCGCCAGATACCGTTGTACTGGGGTGTACCCATTTCCCTCTACTACAAGAAGAACTGTTACAGGTGCTGCCAGAGGGAACCCGGCTGGTGGATTCTGGCGCAGCGATTGCTCGCCGAACGGCCTGGCTGTTAGAACATGAAGCCCCGGATGCAAAATCTGCCGATGCGAATATTGCCTTTTGTATGGCAATGACGCCAGAAGCTGAACAATTATTGCCCGTTTTACAGCGTTACGGCTTCGAAACGCTCGAAAAACTGGCAGTTTTAGGCTGATTTGGTTGAATGTTGCGCGGTCAGAAAATTATTTTAAATTTCCTCTTGTCAGGCCGGAATAACTCCCTATAATGCGCCACCACTGACACGGAACAACGGCAAACACGCCGCCGGGTCAGCGGGGTTCTCCTGAGAATCTCAACAGAGAAA